>NZ_JAAHIG010000037.1:44736-47016 GCF_010692305.1 Moorena sp. SIO4G3
TTGCCAAACTATCATTATTTGCCCACCCTACCCTACCGAATGGGTACTATGCCACGTTGGTACGGATGTAGCGCGGTCTTGAGATGAACCCCATCAGTGCCATTCGGCTATATCATGATGATGTGACTGTTAAAGATTTAGTCAAGCTCATGGGTAATCTACGACAAAGCCAAACCAGACAGACACAAGCTCAAGATCAGTCAATAGTATCGGGAAGTAGGAAGCCAACATACCACCCAATCGAGGAACTGCAAGGGATAATCGGCAACCGAGCACTGGGTAATCTAATTAAATCCCAGCAATACAAATCTGGAGAAGTTCATCGAACCCAAGATCCTCTGCTGAGTACTGTCTCCCCTGTTAGTGGGCAGTCAATCCAGCGAATGCCAATGTTTAGGGGACTTTCCCATGAGCTAATGGGCCATTGGCAGCAGGGCAATCCAGTACAGGCGAAGCTGACTATTGGTGAAGCTGGGGATAAGTATGAGCTTGAAGCCGACCGAGTAGCATCGGAAGTAGTAAGACAAATTAACGCACCAGTTACTAGTCACACCACTCAACCAGACTCAATTCAAGCTCAAGGTCAGCAAGATGAACTGATGAGGAAGCCAATGGTGCAGCTTCAATCTGTAGAAGGTGGGATGGCTGCTACCCCAGAGTTAGAAAGCTCAATCCAACAGGCAAAGGGGTCGGGGATGCCCATCGCCGAAAGTATCCGGAAACCAATGGAGCAGTCGTTTGGGGCAGATTTTAGTGGAGTCAGGGTTCACAGTGATGCCCAATCTGACCAGTTGAATCAATCTATTCAGGCTCGTGCTTTTACTACAGGTAAAGATATCTTCTTTCGGCAGGGGGAATATAACCCTGGGAGTCGAGGAGGGCAGGAGTTAATTGCTCATGAGTTAACCCATGTGATGCAGCAAAATAGTTTGGCACGACAGTATCAATTTAAGAATCCAGCAAGGTTTATTTCAAATACTTCAAAAGGGATCGAGGAAATTATTCAGTGCCAGAAGCTTTTTCATAGAGGGACATCACTACAACAAGCTGAGGCAATCTATAACAATCGGCAGAACATACAACCGACAGGTAGTGGTGAGTTCGGAACAGGAATCTATTTCTGGGTCAATGATCCTGATGCCGCACTAATTTCTGCACTTCAGTATCAAGCAAGTGAGCGGGATTGGGCAGTATTAGAGTTTAGCGTTCCTGACCAGGTATACGCTCAATATATGCAACAAAGCGCACAGTTGAATCAACAGCAAGGAGTTCAGGCAGAACAGTGGATTAAATTTCCTCCAACAGAACAAACGGAAACAGGTAGTGCCCATCCATTTATAGTTCCAAACGAATGGGTAAATAACAAAACCTACGATCAGCCTGGGAATCCAGCAGCACCATATAGTCAAATACCCAGGAAAATGACTGCAAAAGAATTCCGGGATATAAACGCTAATCCTGCAAGCTACGGTTTACAAGGTCAAAAGAATAATTACAGGTGGAATAGGTATCCTTCGATCACAGGTCCAAGCGCAGCAGATTATAAAGATTCCACTCTCAACCAGGTAAGGTTCCTTGGTACGGGGATAGCTATGCTACAAGACCCTCAGGTAACAGTAAGAATTGTCCAGCGAGGGCAACAAATAAGAGATAAGAATAGACAACAACAGATTCGAAACTACAGTATGGAAATTCGGCATCAAATAGCAGAAAATTTCCGAAAAATGAATAAATAGAAATAGAATAAATTTAAGATTTAGTCAAGCTCATGGGTAATCTACGACAAAGCCAAACCAAAAAGACACAAGCTCGAGATCAGTCTCTTGTATCAGGAAGTAGGAAGCCAACATACCACCCAATCGAGGAACTGCAAGGGATAATCGGCAACCGAGCACTAGGTAATCTAATTAAATCCCAGCAATACAAATCTGGACAAGTTCATCGAACCCAAGATCCTCTGTTGAGTAGTGTTTCCCCTGTTAGTGGGCAACCAATCCAGCCAATGCCAATGTTTCGGGGACTTTCCCATGAGTTAAGGGGCAATTACTCCAAGGGGAATTTGGTGCAGGCGAAGCTGACTATTGGTGAAGCTGGGGACAAGTATGAGCTTGAAGCCGACCGAGTAGCATCGGAAGTAGTAAGACAAATTAACGCACCAGTTACTAGTCACACCACTCAACCAGACTCAATTCAAGCTCAAGGTCAGCAAGATGAACTGATGAGGAAGCCAATGGTGCAGCTTCAATCTGTAGAAGGTGGGATGGCTGCTACCCCAGAGTT
>NZ_JAAHIG010000037.1:47116-52946 GCF_010692305.1 Moorena sp. SIO4G3
CACCAGTTACTAGTCACACCACTCAACCAGACTCAATTCAAGCTCAAGGTCAGCAAGATGAACTGATGAGGAAGCCAATGGTGCAGCTTCAATCTGTAGAAGGTGGGATGGCTGCTACCCCAGAGTTGGAAAGCTCAATCCAACAGGCAAAGGGGTCGGGGATGCCGATCGCCTTAAGTATCCGGAAACCAATGGAACAGTCGTTTGGGGCAGATTTTAGTGGGGTGAGGGTTCACAGTGATGCCCAATCTGACCAGTTGAATCAATCCATTCAAGCTCGTGCTTTTACTACAGGTAAAGATATCTTCTTTCGGCAGGGGGAATATAACCCTGGGAGTCGAGGAGGTCAGGAATTGATTGCTCATGAGTTGACTCATGTTGTTCAGCAGAATCGAGTTTCAGGTTCATCACAATCGGTGAACCACTCTGCCAATATCCAACGTAAGGTGGGATTTGAGTTTGAGACTTCATGGCGGGTTCGTGATTTAGAGGATGTTGACGACGAAGCCAAAACAGAACATAAAAATGTGGTTGAAGCCTGGGAATTTGAGATAGATAGGAAACTCTTGAATCAAATTGCAGAGCAACCCAACCACAGCATGAGGATAAACGAAGATCAAGCAGTAGGTGACCCAACAAAAGCATGGTACAGTAAATTTAATTCAATAGAAAATCCCGCTGATCCTAACCAAGTTACAGAAGCCGGGAAAGCTCGGATTCAGAAAATGCGCGATCATAATCAATATCGCTCATTATTTAAAGAGGTGGTTCAGACCCTAAGACTTGGTAATGCATTGAGTGCAAAACCACTACTCGGAAAAAATGTAGACAAAGGTGCCAAGCTGATTGAAGCGACTAAATATGATTTGACTGCAGATGCGAGTCCTGCTGGAGGTTCAAACCTGGAGTGGGTGACTGCCCCGTTAACAAGCACTGCCGAAGTTGACTCAGTGATGACTAATCTCACGAAAATGGTTCATCAATTCAATAGCAAAAAAGATGATGAATCTATCAAGCTTGATGAGATAGGTAGTATTGCTGGCGGTGGAACCAAAGCCAAGCAAAATCTCGTCATTTATCCTGAGGGGGGGAGTGAGATGGTTTTTGAACCACAAACCACGGTTGGTATCGGCATCGATAAACTGGGTAAGTTGCTTCAATATGTTAGTGATGACAAAAAACATCTCTTGGAGTCGAAATCAACTTTCCAAAAAAGGCAGCAAGCGAAGGCCGACCTTTTTGGCGCTGGAGGGCTAGATACACTTGTTACAGCTGATGCTAGGGCAAAAACTGTAGTTAAGGCCTTTGAGAAAACTCTACCGCCCAAGATCAAAACTATTAGCAGCAAAGAGCTACAGGGACTGATTACATTACTCGCAAGCTACCTTAAAAATGCATCTAACTTAGGCGACCAAGGGAATGCCAAATCTATTGCAGGAGCTCTGATGGCTCGTACTGATTTTGCACATAACTTTAAACTGATGCCCAATGACTATCAGCAGTATTTCAAAAAGCAACCTCAAAAATTTGTCGATCTAGTGCTCGAAGGAGCAAATATGCCGGGTACTAGTGATCAGAAGGTCTATCCAAATACGGTGGCACGGGGCTCAGTCAATGCTCGCAGTGTCAGAGAAATTTCTCTGACCAAGCAGATGTGGCTAGAAAATATAACTCAAGGGGTCGATCTATTAAAGCATTACTCCAACTTATCCGACGAGGCCAAAGCAGTTCCAGGTGTTACCGAAGAGGATTGGCAAGGATTTCACAGGTCATTGGGCGCTTTGGGAAGCGTAGAGGATGAAGTAGGACATGACCGAAACCGAACCAAGGCTCTTGTTGTTGAATTTCGTCGGATGTTTTTCGGGGAGATGAAGGAGGCAGACCTCAAACCTACAGCAAAGGCAGTGTATGAATTAGTCGAACAGCTTAATGCAAATCAAAGGCTTAAATATAACAAATAAGAATTAGGCATTGACGGGAAGTACCAAATCTGGAGTATGGACTTCAGGTATTCAAGGTTAATTTTTTGAGCCTTTTTAAGCGATTGAGCACACCATGTATAAACTATTAACGATTTAAATTAGCTCATGGGTAATCTACGACAAAGCCAAACCAAAAACACACAAGCTCGATATCAGTCAATAGTATCAGGAAGTAGGAAGCCAACATACCACCCAATCGAGGAACTGCAAGGGATAATCGGCAACCAGGCACTGGGTAATCTAATTAAATCCCAGCCAGACTTATCTGGACAAGTACATCGTTCCCAAGATCCTCTGTTGAGTCGTGTCTCCCCTGTTAGTGGGCAGTCAATCCAGCGAATGCCAATGTTTAGGGGACTTTCCCATGAATTAAGGGGGAATTGGTCTGATGGGAATTTAGTGCAGGCGAAGCTGACTATTGGTCAAGCTGGGGATAAGTATGAGCTTGAAGCCGACCGAGTAGCATCGGAAGTAGTAAGGCAGATTAACGCACCAGTTTCTAGTCTGTCAACTCAACCAGAGTCGATTCAAGCTCAAGGTCAGCAAGATGAACTGATGAGGAAGCCAATGGTGCAGCTTGACTCTGTTGAAGGTGGAATGGCGGCTACGCCAGAGTTGGAAAGCTCAATCCAACAGGCAAAGGGGTCGGGAATGCCGATTGCCGAGAGTATCCGGAAACCAATGGAACAGTCGTTTGGGGCTGATTTTAGTGGGGTGAAGGTTCACAATGATACTCAATCTGACCAGTTGAATCAATCCATTCAGGCTCGTGCTTTTACCACAGGTAAAGATATCTTCTTTCGACAGGGGGAATACAACCCTGGGAGTCGAGGAGGGCAGGAATTGATTGCTCATGAGTTAACCCATGTGGTGCAGCAAACTGGGGGGCAAATCCAGTGTAAGTCTCCGAGTGATAGTGTGTCGAGTTCTCCAACATTCCAGGTACACTTAGAGCAGAATGAAACTCTACAGCGGGCACCAAACAGGAAAAAATACCTGGAACTCAAAAAGCACTTTGAGCATATTTATCTAAAAAAAAGAACGCTCCTGGATATTGAGGAGCTAAATGGGATTCAAGAAATTGCCAACGATCAAGAGGGTAAGCGATCTCTAGAAAGCTTACAAATGTTTTCTTTGGAAGAAGCTAAAGAATACTTAAGAAAAAAGAGTGAGAATGATTGGCTCAAACTACATCCCAATCAAAGACTAATTGTTGCTAGCGTAGCTTGGCTATGCCGCTCAAATACTCAACTATTACAAGAACTTAGTCTCAGCAAAGAGTACTTATTTAAAACTCGTCCTTATCAAATGGCTTTACATTTCAAAGCTAATGAGTCAGGAGGTAATGAGTATCTGGATGAAATTCGGAGTAACACTGCTGAAGTTTGGCAAAATACCCTTGATTTAGGGGAAAAAGGGAGTGAGAGAAAAGCCATAATTATTGAGGAAGCCAAGAAGCGTCAGCAAGAAATACATCAATACGGTAAGGCGAAAGGTAGGAAGGTTGATCTAGGTGAGGCGATTGAAAAACATACAAAAGCCATAGGGGTGCTTAAAAAAGTATTTTTACTCATGCAAGCTGGATTAAAAGAATGTACTGATATTGGAACCGAGGGTAACTTGCCCAGATATGAGAAGTGGTCGGAAAATGTTGCTACCGCTCTATCTCATGGTGGCAGAGTCAATATTGTAATTCCTAAGCTAGCGAAAAAAAGTGAAGCAGGCGTAAGAGACCCCTATGCCTTACTGAATTGGCTTGGTGTAACTCAAGCAGGAAAAATAGACGAAAGTATCGGAGCGTTTAAACGTTCTTTCGGTACACACTTCATGAAAAGGTCGAGGCAGGAAGAAAAAGTTCGAGAGCAAGGAGGAAAGCTAGCAGCAATTAAAAATAAACTTTATGGAACAGAACTTTATGGCATAAATTTAGCTGTTGGTGGTATTGGTGAGACAGATTTCAACAGTGATATAATTTTGCCAGATGGAGCCCACGGACATTTGCTGATTGTTTTTCGACCTCCAACTACAAAAAAATTCGGAGCCCTAGAGGTTGGAGTAGAAACAACTGCTCCAGGTGGTGCGAGTAACGAGGGATACGTTCATAACTGGAAGTCAACAGAAGCCACCGCAAACCCTCTATCTAGTGCAGGAGGTGCTAAAGCTGAAAAACACGGCAAAGGAAAGCTCGATTGGAATCGCCTCAGTATAGTTTCTCTCGACGAGATAGATCAAACTACAGTATTAGGAGAGGAAATTGAAAATTGGCTTGAGAAATTGGAAAGACTAAAGGCTTTCTATGATTTATTGGAAAAAACTAGGAGAATAAGTACTCAAGACTTAGTTGGTAAACGAAACAATTTTAGTGGTAAAATCACCTCATATACAAACTATTAAATATTTCGTAAAACTTATGGGTAATCTACGACAAAGCCAAACCACAAAAACACTCACTTCTCAACAGCAACAAACATCACCTAGTACCAAGCCAGAGCTCCACCCCAT
The DNA here is from genome assembly GCF_010692305.1 of Moorena sp. SIO4G3. Classification (NCBI taxonomy): domain Bacteria; kingdom Bacillati; phylum Cyanobacteriota; class Cyanophyceae; order Coleofasciculales; family Coleofasciculaceae; genus Moorena; species Moorena sp. SIO4G3. Next base: position 51,601 of record NZ_JAAHIG010000037.1, read on the forward strand.
AGAAGAATTGCAAGGGATAATCGGCAACCGGGCACTAGGTAATTTAATTAAGTCCCAGCACCAAAACTCTCACTCAGAAGTTGGTTCCCAACAGAAAGTTGCTCGAACTATTGACCCTCTGCTGAGTAGTCTTTCCCCTGTTACTGCACAGTCAATTCAGCGAATGCCAATCTTTAGGGGACTTTCCCATGAATTAATGGGCAATTGGCAACAGGGCAATCCAGTGCAGGCGAAGCTGACTATTGGTCAAGCTGGGGATAAATATGAACTTGAAGCTGACCGAGTAGCATCGGAAGTAGTGGACCGGATTAACGCACCAGTTTCACGTCTTACCACTCAACAGGAGTCGATTCAACCTCAAGACGAGCAAGATCAACTGATGAGGAAGCCAATGTTACAGCTTGATTCTGTTGAGGGTGGAATGGCTGCTACCCCAGAGTTAGAAACATCGATTCAACAGGCAAAGGGTTCAGGAATACCTCTAACACAAAGTATCCGGAAACCAATGGAACAGTCATTTGGGGCAGATTTTAGTGGGGTGAGGGTTCACAGTGATGCCCAATCTGACCAGTTGAATCAATCAATTCAGGCTCGTGCTTTTACCACAGGTAAAGATATCTTCTTTCGGCAGGGGGAATATAACCCTGGGAGTCGAGGAGGGCAGGAATTGATTGCCCATGAGTTAACTCATGTGGTGCAGCAAACTGGTAGTACAGTACAGCGACAAGCAGAAAGCCAAGGATTTCATCAGGGTGTAATACAACGAGCAATTGTTACTTTTAAGCCTCCAAAGGCTAAAGCAGAATCAGCTTACACTTCTGACGAAAAGGAAGGAAAAGACAAAGCTAAAAAAGTAGATGATGAAGTAGAAAAAGCGTTTAATGAATTTAAAACAGGTAATTATGATGGTGCATCGGAAGCCCAGAAACTAGTTTATTTTAGGCGCAAGCAAGAATATGATGAAGGAAAGAAAGTTATTCATCCCTCGACGGCAGCCGGTTACGTGATTGAAGGAAAAGCAAATGTGGGAATAAAAGCCTTGGGTTCTGAATTTGAAACTCAAAATACTACTCTTCTCAAAGGAACTAGACCTGACGTTGCCATAAAACTAAGTACAGGGAATTATGCATTGGTAGATATTACAGCACAGAAGAGTGCTGGGCACATCCTTGATAAGAAAGGAAATTGGACTGGACATGCCAACATCCCCTATGTCGCTGAATCTATTTATCCTATGCAGCACAGGTTGAATTCCCACAATACTGTTGGTGTCTGCCCAAAACACTGGCCCTTCTATCAAATCCGCCATGGTCTAGTGGTTAGGATAGCTGGCTCTCACCCAGCAG
>NZ_JAAHIG010000370.1:0-8409 GCF_010692305.1 Moorena sp. SIO4G3
GCTCATGGTTAGAAGTTACCGTAAGACAGGCTCGCCTTGTCTTGATGCAGTCGCTCATGGGGGAAACCCCCAAGACCGCGCAAATCACGCTAATCAATAAGTTTTACCCCTTTTCTGCATAGCCGACCAACCATAAAGGCTCAACGTAATCAGGTTTCGTCTCCGGGGGAACCCCCTTTGGCGGCGCTGCCTCCCCAAGACCGCGCTGGATCGCTTTTGCTGTTTGACACAGTGGTGCGTTACGGGGCGATGCTGAAGCGCGAAATATATATAAGTTAACATCAGCCGTGGTGAGTATGCCGTTAATCGCGTTATAAAACTTTAGACATTTTCAGGGCTTATAACGGAATACCTTGTCAATAAGCATGTTTTGTCAAGTAACGCCTACAGCTTCCGTTGCCTCAACCCAACCTACCCCATGTACTCAAGTCAGTCAACCAGGGCTATTGGCCTGTGCCACCTCAGACCTATTACCTATTACCCATTACCTATTACAAGCGTGTTAAGTAATGTTTCGCGCTTCAGCATCCGGGGCGGACTATCCAAACCCTGGCGCTTGAGCGGAAAATGAGAGTCCCCCTAAAGCACCACTAGCAAGATTTTCAAATATGAGATGCACCCAAGCAATGCAGCAAGTTATCCAATAGTTTTTCTTTATCAGGATAATTTTTTTTTGTTTTTTGTAAATTATTCTTGGCTTCTGCTAGCAAGTAATAATAACTACTTAGAGACTTGAAACTTACATCATATTTATCAACTAAATAAAATTTCAAGTCATATAAACTCCAGTCAGATTGTTTTTGTAGCCAATCAATAACTTCTTGTTTTTCTTTTTTATTCAAATAGCCCTTTCCCCCTTTATAAGATAATTTTAATCCTTCTATTCCCGCTGTATTAAATCGTTTCTTCCATTTACTAATAAAGCTTTTTGATACATTTAAAGCTTCGGATATTGATTGATAGTTCCAGCCATCTATGACAAATTTTACAGCCAGCGCTCTTTTTAATTCTCTTGAATCTGGATTCCTCTTAATCCACTCATTTAACTCTTTATTTTTTTGATTTTCTTGATTTGACATAGATTTTGTTTACTCAATAGGTTTGATTTTTTTTAAATAATTTCAAATTTGTTAGATTGGGTTATAGGATGATCGTTACTATACTGAATAGTAATTATGAATTAAAATCAATCATCATCGATCATTATTTTCTTTATAAAACCCTAAAATACCCAAACAATTAAACACTGAAGGCTATAGTTGGCAAAAAAATCAGTATTTTTGTTTAGCGTAAATATTTTTTAAGTGCTTCTTAACCGTATTGATGCTGATAAATAGCTGCTGGGCAATTTCTCTGTAAGTCAAGTTGGCTTTTTTAAGTGACCAAATTTCCTGTTCGCGAGGCGTTAACCCATATTTGAGCGCATCAGTGCTAGCGGAATTTTGAGAAGATTGACTTTGATCTTCTAGGGTGACTAACAGGTAAGGTTCTGGGGATAATTCTAAGGTTAACCATCTAACCCTAACCCGAAAGTTAACTGACTTATCTACTTTAATTTCAGCTTCGATAATTAGTTTGCGATCGCAAAACCACTCACGACTATCAATTAATGATTCGCAAACTCGCCAAATTGGATCAGGGATAGAATTTATCTGTGACCTACCTTGAGTGATTTGAGAACACATTCTACGTCCACACTCATTGGCATGAAACCAATCTTGGTTAGTAGTGAGAATCAGCACACCATCGACAAACCCCTCAAGGATTGCTTGGATCAGTAATGGGGGTTCTGACCTTGTTTGTGCCATGACTACTTAAACCTGAATTACACATTATCCAGAATTCCGAATTTGTCCAGTGTGCGCTAGATACAGTTTTGGCTCAGCTTTGGATCAGCTCGTGATCACAACAGATGAGCCAAAACTGCCACTTGACAATTGGGAAAATAAAGTATAATATGCCTGAGCTCTTAGCTGGCTCTAGTTTGAATTATTAACACATCAAGTAGCAAAGAATTGTGAACAGGATTCTGAAGAGGTTTCCTGAGGTGCGACCCGTAGCGAATTTAATTCTTAATGGGTCAAGGGCACCTAAGTGTTGGGCGATCTTGTTACTGACGCAAGGGACTGTGTCTACTGACAAAGCCTCCCAAAGGTTCTCGCGTGTTGCGAGGATGTTTGAGAAGTAGCACATGTTTGGCATGAGCCATAATAATCCCAAATCTCAGGGACTTTGAGCCACTTACCCCTCTTGCTTTGGGGGGTTAGGGGGGTATGTACGAGTAGGATCCAACAGGTTTAAAATAGCCTCTTAGACCTGGAATATGCCTAAGGGCGTTTACCAGAGTTTAGCTGCGATTTCCTTGAGCTTAGGTATTGGTTGGATTCTAATATAGTATGCATTTTTATTTGAGATGTAAACAGCAGACCCGTCGAAACAGGGAACTTTCGATCAGGGAACAGGGAACAGTAGGAAAGAGCTCCAAAGAGTTTTTGATGTTATGAGACATCAGCAAGATTGTTGATGACCTATTTGTAAATCCTATAGCTGAGGTGAGATTTTGCCATCTTTACAAGCGTCTCGACAGGGAAGACTAACAATTAAACAGTATCGAAACCGAAAGGGATGGACGATAGAGGATCACAGATGGCTGGTCGAGGCGAGTAAGATCTTAAATCCAGATATCGACTGGGCATCCTCGGAGTATGGGTTGCAAGAAATCTATGCTCCTGGTGTCTCCCTAGCTACTTGGAAACGCTTCTTGCAAGGAAAACCGATTAATGCCCAAGTTTTCCAGGTATTTTGCCAAGTTTTAGGACTTAACTGGGAATATGTGATTGAGAACAGCCTCCCTAAGTCCTCAATCCAGAAGACAACCAGTAAAATCCCCTCAAATCGAGTAGATTGGTCAGCAGCGCCGGATGTGCCAGTTTTCTTTGGACGTACCGAAGAATTAGCTACCTTAGTGCAATGGATTCTCCAGGATCGTTGCCGAGTGGTGGCAATTCTAGGAATGGGTGGAATTGGCAAAACTGGACTCTCCTTGAAGCTAGGTAAGGGTGGAATTGGCAAAACTGATCAGTCCCTCAAGCTAGCCCATGGCATTCAGGATGAGTTTGAGTATGTGATTTGGCGATCGCTACTTAATGCTCCTCCCATTATCAAAATTCTCGAAGAGCTGATCAAATTTCTCTCCAACCAGGTAGAAAGCGATTTACCAGACACCCTAGATGCTCAACTATCACGACTACTTCACTATTTGCGTGAGCATCGCTGTTTGCTAATCCTGGATAATGTGGAATCAATTCTACAAGGTGGTGACAAGCCTGGGCAATATCGAGAGGGATATGAGCAGTATGAGCAACTGTTCCGACAAATTGGAGAAGTCTCCCATCAAAGCTGCTTGTTGATCACCAGCCGAGAGAAGCCCCACGCCATTGCCAGACTTGAAGGCAAAACACGACCGGTTCGTTGTCTGGAATTAAACGGTTTTGATGTTTCAGATGGCCAAAAAATCTTTAATTCCATTGCATCGTTCTCTGGTTCAGATCAGCAATGGCAAGAACTGATTGAGTTTTACAACGGTAATCCTTTATCCCTAGAAATTGTTGCCAAGCATATTGATGAAGTATTTTTGGGGAATATTGGCGAATTTTTAACAGAAGGAAAACCAGTCTTCGATGACTTTCGTGAAGTGTTAACCTGGCACTTTGAGCATTTGTCAGACCACGAACAGGACATTCTGTACTGGTTGGCAATTAATCGGGAAGCTGTTTCCCTTGGCCAACTCCGAGAAGATATCCTCTCACCAGTCGCTAAACAACAGTTACCAGTAACACTGCAATCTCTGCAAAGACGTTTACCTTTGGAAAAAAGTTCAGCAGGCTTTACCCTGCAACCTGTGCTGATCGAGTTCATGACTGAGAAAGTCATTGAGCAGGTTAGTCAGGAAATACTAACCGATAAAATAGCTCTATTTAATTCTCATTGTTTGCTAAAGGCTTTGGCAAAACAGTACATTCGGGAAGCTCAATCCCGTCTGCTACTCAAACCAGTAATCGACCGGATAATCGCTAGTTTTAGTAGTCAAGTTTCTCTGGAAGAAACCCTAAATTTTAGTCTTTCAAAGATAAGAGAAAAATTGGGGCGAAGGGTAGGCTATGCACCCGGTAATATCCTTAATCTGCTATGCCAACTTAAAACTGATTTAAGGGGTTATGATTTTTCTAATCTCACTATTTGGCAAGCTTACCTTCAGGGGGTAGAGTTGCTAGATGTAAACTTCGCTAATTCTACCATCGCTAAATCAGTTTTTACTCAACCTTTTGGTAGTATTTTGTCAGTAGCATTTAGCCCCGATAGCCAGCTTTTGGCTGCAGGTGATAGCATGGGCAAGATTCATCTGTGGCAAATTGCTGATAGTCAATACCACTTAACCTTGAAGGGACACACCAGTTGGGTATGGTCTTTGGCCTTTACTAGGCTAGATGATGGTAACAGTGAACAGACTCAGATTTTGGCTAGTAGCTGTGAAGATCAAACCGTCAGGCTCTGGGATATTGCTACCAGTCAATGCCTCCACACCTTGCGAGGACATAGGAGTAGAATATGGTCAATTGCTTTCAGTGGAGATGGCACAATTGTTGCTAGTGGCAGTGGCGATAACACCGTTAGAATCTGGGATGTTAGTAGCGGTGAATGCTTGAACATCTTGTCAGAGCACTCCCAGACCGTAAGAGCCGTAGCTTGTAGTCCCAATGGTGCCATTCTCGCTAGTGGCAGTGAAGATAAAACTATCAAACTCTGGGACTCTGATACAGGTGAATGCCTCAGCACCTTACAAGGACACTCTCAGCAGGTCAGGTCAGTGGCTTTCAGCCCCGATGGCACCACCCTCGCCAGTAGTAGTGATGACAAAACCGTAAGGCTATGGAATCTTAGCACCGGTGAATGCCTTGAGATTCTGCGGGGACATACAAAAAGCATACGGTCAATTGGCTTTAGTAAAGATGGCAGCACTCTCGCCAGTAGTAGTGATGATAAAACCGTAAGGCTATGGAATCTTAGCACCGGTGAATGCCTCAATAAGTTGTACGGACATACTAATGGTGTATGGTCATTGGCTTTCAGTCCAGATGGCGTAACCTTAGCAAGTGGTAGTGATGACCAAACCGTAAGGCTATGGAATATTAACACTGGTCAATGCCTCAACACCTTTCGAGGATATACCAATGGCGTATGGTCTATTGCTTTCAGTCCAGATGGGACAACCCTCGCCAGTGGCAGTGAAGACCAAACCGTCAGACTTTGGGATGTTCGTACCGGTGAATGCCTCGATACCTTACGAGGACATACCAATTTGATATTTTCTGTTGCTTTCAGTCGAGATGGTATAATCCTAGTCAGTGGCTCTAAAGACCAAACCCTAAGACTCTGGGATATTAGCACTGGTGAATGCCTCAATACCTTCCACGGACCCAAGTGGGTACTTTCAGTGGCTTTTAGTCCCAATGGAGCTATCTTAGCCAGTGGTCATAATGACGATAGGGTAAGAGTCTGGGATATTAGCACCGGTGAGTGTTTCCAGACCTTATTAGGACACACAGATTTGATCTGGTCAGTGGCTTTCAGTCCAGATGGCACAATTATTGCTAGTGGCAGTGAAGACAAAACCGTTAAACTCTGGGATGTTGACACCGGTGACTGTTTGAGTACTTTGCAGGGACACCGGAATATAATCAAGTCCGTTGTGTTTAGTGGAAATGGCAGAATTCTCGCTAGTGGCTGTGAAGACCACACTCTAAGGCTCTGGGATGTTGGCACTGGTGAATGTCTCAACACGTTGCGGGGACACACCCATCGCTTACGCTCAGTGGCTTTCAGCCCTAATAGTAAACTAATCGCTAGTGGTAGTTATGATAAAACCTGTAAGCTCTGGGATGTTGAGACAGGTGAATGTTTAAAAACTCTCCATGGCCATACTAATGTGGTATGGTCTGTTACTTTCAGTCGAGATGGTTTAATGCTGGCCAGTAGCAGCAATGATGGCACAATTAAGTTTTGGGATATCGACACGGGTCAATGTATCAAAACCCTGAGAGTGCCTAGACCCTATGAGGGGATGAATATAGCTGGTGTTACTGGTTTAACAAAAGCAACGATGACGTCCCTGAAAGCGTTGGGAGCAGTTGATTAGACTTGTTGCAGAAGTCGGGAGTCGGGAATCGGGAGTCGGGAGTCGGGAGATGTAGAGATGCTCACAGGGGTAGGTTTTTTACTTTGGAGATAGGTAATAGGTAATGGGTAATCGGTAATGGGTAATGGGTAATGGGTGATGGGGAATGGGTAATCGGTAATGGCTAATCGGAACCCACCCGACACCCCGACCAGGAGGGGAAGAGCGGGAGATGGGTCGGTAATCGGTGGAAATTCTTGATGATTTTCCGACAGGAACAGATGTAGGGTGGGCAGTGCATCCGTGAGATTCACTGAGTAGCCGAGCCCATTGGTCAGCACTGCCCACCAAAAGTCGGGAACAGATGTAGGGTGGGCAGTGCATCCGTGAGATTCACTGAGTAGCCATAGCATTGGTAAGCACTGCCCACCAAAGGATTAAACAATGGTGCAAGAGCTCAGTTCAACCCAACCTAATACCTGATAAGATTTTTTTCAAGCACAAAGCAATTACTCCAAAGATCACGATTAGCCCAACTGGTACTATCACACTATTGATCAAAGGGTTGTCACAGCTCTTCTCCATGGGTGGGATCAGCTTGGATACATTCTGACACTGCTTCCCTTCAAAATCCACTAAAGCCGTAACCGCTGTGCCAGCACCAACTACCGTTACTAGAGTCTGGAAGTTGCGATCGCGTTCTGCTTTTTCCAGCTCAATTTGACTACGAATGGCATTGAGCCTCGTCTCTAGCAACCTTAAGGCAACCTCCATTATATCATAGTCTTTAGTAACCTGCAATAGGTAATTTTCCTTTACCTCTTTACTAAACGTTTCTAAAAACTTCAGATTATTATCGGCACCTAATTCTTGGCATTTTTGGTTGATGATGTCTAAACGAGTTTGATAATTGAATAAATTAATTTCGATAATTTGGTTTTGAAAATTTAGTTTAGGCAAATCCAGGGTATAGTTCTGCAAAGACTTTTGAATCGCATCCAGTTTTGCGGCTATGGTTTGCTCCCTAAACCCAGAATAGTTTTGGTCACTGATAAGTCTCTGATTTTCTTCAGCCTGCTTATATAAATCTACCAAGGATTTTTTTATTAAGCGACTTTGGCTGTAAGCCCATAAAATTTTGTTTCTATAACTAAACAGACCCATCCAATCCGTATACAATTCCGCTGCCTTTTCCATACTTTCTTGGTCAGAAAAGAGCATAATGATTACATGGCAGTTGACCTGATTCAGGGGTTGATATCGCCACATATCAAAAACTTCACCACCAAATAAGCTGCCTTTTCCATGTAAATCTTGTGACCAATTCGCCCCTTTCTCGAAAACATTATCACCAGATTTGGCAATATTTTTCTCCTGTTTGGTCGAACTTTCGGGTGTTGATACTCCTTGTAAATCTTGTGACCAATTCGCCGCTGTCTGGAAAACATGATAACAGGATTGAGCAATGTATTCGTAGCTTTTGCTCGACGTTTTCGGTAACCATCCAGAAAGCATCCAAGTTTGCCCTAGGATCGCCCTTTCACCTTGTAATCTCCATTCAATTTCGGCTCTGAGTCTGGCAAAACAGTCAGAGGTTTGGGGGTCAGTTTGATTGTTAATGGAACAATCAATTTGCAAGCCATAGGTATCATTTAAGCGGACAGGGTAGTAGTACCCTTCTAGGGTATTGTTTGCTGTCGTAAAGTCATAGTACTTTTGCCTAGGGAGTAGTTCTAAATATTTGGTTTCTAGATCAGGATCAGAGAATTGACTATCTGCTGGGAGTTTAGCTCGGAACTTAGCTTGCTTTTCTTGCTTCTCAGCTTCAGTGAGGTTGAGAGCATCTCGTAAGTCATATAAAAATAAATCGAGAGTTGGAAAGATTAGATCGCTCACTATAGCACTCTGTTAAATTGGGTGAGGTACAAATTATTCTTTTAGGAAGCAGGGAGTAGGGAGTAGGGAGTAGGGAGCAGGGAGCAGGTAACAGGGAAAAAATACTATGTACCTAATAGTTATGAAAAACGCTGTAATATGAAAACCGTTGTACTTTAGTTAACGTTAATTGGATTGACTAGTTAGCACGGTTAGTTAAGGAAACTCCCAGGAACTAATCATACCAAATTTATGAGTCTAGGGTTGATCCTACTTACGAGCTACATTCAATTTTATTCCCCGATCTCCCCATCTCCCCATCTCCCCATCTCCCCATCTCCCCATCTCCCCATCTCCCA
>NZ_JAAHIG010000371.1:0-8404 GCF_010692305.1 Moorena sp. SIO4G3
GAATTTCTTTGCCCAACTCAAACAATATCGAGGAATCGCGACACGTTATGATAAGCGAGCAATAAACTTTCTCGGGGCAATTTATCTTGCTGCTACTGTTATCTGGCTTAATTGATGACACGCCCTAGGCAATAATAAGGTGAAAACCACGAAATAAAAGGACTCGACTGAACTGAATCCGCCACTAACTCTACTACTCCGTCCTTATTAATAATCCATCGATTAGCTTCAACAATTCTAGACCGACGTGAGTTAACCGCATTAGGCTTAGCAGCACTAGAAGCATTAGCAGCATGTACACGATTTTTCCTACGGCGAGCGATATGGCGAGGTAATGGACGTAAATCCATCCACAGGGTTTGACCCCGAAGCGGTTTAGTGGGGTCTGTGGGTAAGCCACCCCGCCCAATTTGGACAAATCGATTGCCCTCATCGGTACCGCAACCAGTGGCAACTAGGAGTTTGGGATTAACAAAAGTGGACGGTAGCTCGAATAATCCAGCGCTAGGGTCAGCGTATGGTGCATTAATTTCCACAGTACCGCTAAAGGAAGCTCCCAGTTGAGAAGAGGCGGTAATATCACTATCTGGGGTAAGTTGTTCTCGAAATTCAGTGCCAAAAATGCCTAAGGCATTGATAATTACTCGTCCGCCAAAGCTATCTTCAGCATTGGCAGTGATATCGCTATTTTCAAGGGCAACTAGCAAGTTAGTATCAATAGTAATGTTACCACCAGTGGCAGCACCTTCGGCATTGGTAGTGATGTTACTGCGATCGCCCATCAAGATTAGCTCGGAATCCAGGTTAATATTGCCCTTATCCCCAGCACTGACTTCCGCAGAAAGGGTAGCGCCCCCGTCTAATACAATCGATTCAGCAGTAATGTCGAGATTACCGGCCTCAGCTAACTCCCCATTACCACGAGCACTGACGGAAATTTCGGCGCGATCGCGAACGGTCAAGTTATTGCTGGTAATGGTCACCGAACCCGCAGGAGAGTTACCCTCTGAGAAGGCAGCAATCTGACTAGGAAACCGACCGTCCTCTGAAATACCAGTGACTTCTATGTCATTAACATTGAGGATGATCTCGCCAGCTTGACCATCCCCTGAGCTAGAAGCAATCACCTGTCCACCATCAAAGATATGCAAGCGTTCAGCATCTATGCTTAATTGACCGCCATCGCCAGTGGCTCCTGGATCCACGGAAACCAACACACCACTTACAGTGCCAGTAAAATCAACAAGAGCATCACTGACCTCTACCTCAGTTGCCCGAATGGTAATATTGCCAGCATTGCCAGGACCAACCGCAGAGGCTTGGAGACGTCCCCCTTCTGCCACTCGCAAACGCCCAGTTTCAATCAGTAGATTGCCCCCATTCCCAGCAATTTCATCCCTAGTACCACCAATAACGAGTGCACTCGTGAATAGCCCGCTAGAGCCTGTACCACTAGCATCAGTGCCAATCACATCTATGGACTCCGAGGCGTACACCTCAATATTTCCGGCATTCCCAGCTCCAGTGGTATCAGAGGAAAATATTGCTCCATCATTGATCACCAAACGCTCAGTTTCAATGGTTAAATTGCTGCCAGGGCCGGTGCCCTGTGTACGTGTAAACAAGGCGCTGGGAAATAGACCATCAGGTGAGCCACCAATGGCTGAGACTTCGTTAGCTCTAACCGTTACACTGCCCCCATCCCTATTATCCCCCCGATTAATCGAGGTGATCTGAGCACCATCATGCAACTGCAAAACTGGAGTTTCAACAACCACCTTCCCAACTTTGCCAGTTGCTTCAGATTCGGCGTTGCTCCGGATGTGCCCACGCTCTTCAGAGCTTGTTCCTCCCAGCATCACAGATTCTTTCGCGGTAATGATAATCTCACCAGCATTACCTGAGCTCAAGGTGTTGGTACTTAGAATACCCCCGATCACCTGCAATTGTTTGGTATCAATCCTGAGGTTGCCCGCATTGCCCCTACCCCGGGCAATGCTTGAGATTAAGGTTGATGGATTGACTTCCAGCCATGAGCCCACATTTAAGGTAATATTACCACCAGCACCTGCATCAAAGGTATCGGTGGAAATTCTGCCACCATTGTTCAGTATCAATTTGTCAGTATTAATCGTTAAGCTGCCACCATGGCCTGTGCCAAATGATTCCGAAAATAAGCCGCTCCTAGCTTCGACATTCGGATTAAAGTTAGCCGGATTGAATCGGTCTTCCGGTAACGAGACTCCCTGAGTGCCAAGGTTTTCTAAAGATACTTGCAAGGTGTAAGTTTCCCCCACCAGTGGGGTTGGGCCTTCGATCAATTGATTATTCCTAGCAGTAGACTGGAATACACCAACTCCGAGTAAGTAAACCCCTGGTTCAGTGATAGTGGTATCAATTAAGGAGTCGAGGCTAAAATTGTCAAAGACGTCTATACTGCCACCGGCACCATCAGCGGCCAAAGAATCCTCATTGACCTCTAATAATTCTCCTGTACCAAGATTAAACAGGTAAATCCTGGTATCTATGTCGCCTTCTTCCCCTGTCAAGCCATTATCGATGTCGAAAATAGCTCGACTGTGAAGAGTGGTAATGCTGAAGGAGAAGTAATCAACTTGATTTTCCGCTGCCCCCAATACAGTTGTGCCATTAATAATCTGTTCTGGAGTCCGTTCAATCGACACATAGGGAATTCCCCCAGGTCCGGATTCCGCCACGTTGGGATTCGGTTCAGTAATAAACTCTAGAGCATTTAAGTCAAAGGTATCTAACTCTAGGAAAGGATTAGGGACAAAATCCCGACTCTCTCCAGAGATAGTAACGCTTTCGCTAGCATTAATGGTGATATCTCCAGCATTACCTAGGTTGGTAGTAGCCGTGACAATCTGTCCACCAGTTTCCAGGACTAAGGTATTGAGATCCAGTGCGATCGCACCGCCATTACTACTACTGTTGGTAACTGTACCGATAAACCCCCGATTAGCTAGATTGAGTGACCCTTGGGCATTATTAATAGTAATGTTGCCTCCTGTGCCACTAGTGTCAGCAGCGGAACGAGTCAGAATCCCACTAAATAAGCCATCTTCAGTAAAACCGGAGATATTAATCGCACCATTAGCATTAATCTCAATATCTCCTGATGCGCCATTGCCATTGGTAACGGTTTGAACTCTTGAGCCACCAGTGATAGTAATAGCGCTAGTGGTTAGCTGAATGTTTCCACCATTGCCGATAGCACCTATTAGTAAATCATTAGCAATCAAACTCCTGTCACTAAGATTAGTATTGCCAAGAGCGTTAATGGTAATATTGCCAGCTATTGCATCTGGTATCGATGTCCCTGAAGTCAATCCAGCTTGTAAAGTGGATTGAGACATCTCGAAATTCGCACCATTGATGGCAATATTGCCGCCATTGACTGAAGTGACATCTACCAAGCTACCGTTGGTCAACGAAACATTAGCTCGTTGGACTCCATCGGGAAAACTAACGGATGTTGCCCCATTGAGTGCAACAGTTCCTCGACTGGATAATCCTCCTAATTCTACCCGTCCCCCTGGCACTTGAAGGGTGGCACCATTGAGATTCACCTCACCCCCAAGTAAGCTCATGGTTTGCCCCGTCTCGATGCCTAAAGTAGCTCCTGTAACGTTTACTGAGCCAGGATTGCTACCATATTGCAAACCCATGGGAATATTGATAGTTAACAATGGTGGGGCATTTGGATCACTAGCGCTAAAGTTGAAACCATTGTCAAATACCGCACTATCAGCAGTGCTAGCCACAAAGGAGCCTGCGACATCTAAGCTCGCATTGGTTCCAAAGTTAATACCATTGGGATTAAGCAAGAATAAATTAGCGCTACCGTTTACTCCTAAGGTGCCGAGAATTTGAGAGAGGTTGTTGCCAGTGACACGAGTCAAAATATTAGTAATACCATCGGGATTAGCAAAATACACTCGTTGACCATTACCAACATTAAATTCCAGAAAACTATGGAATAAGTTACTATCTCGTATGGCTCCCCCTTCGATTAAATCTGCTGCTGCACCACGGATAGTCTGATTGGGAGTAACCTGAGAATTTTCATTCCCCAAAGTGCTATCTGGGGTAATTTGAGCGAGGGTAGGTGAGGCGAGTAATAAACATACACTACTAACTTCGAGTAATCCCACTAATCCCAATTGCATTAGTGAAATCGGTTCTCTGGGTAGGCTTTCTGTGAGGGGATTAGCTTTGTGGGATTGGGGGATGCATACGGATTTCATGGATAGCTCTGGCCGATTACTCTCAGTCTTAGAGTTCCCGGCACTGTTGGTCAGAGGAACACCTGTGATGAACTCAGAGCTGGTACCTTCAATTACAGCAAATTTCGCCTGCCTAGCCCCAGGGCTGTTTCATTGCCGCTTCCGTGTTCTATTAATACTACATGGTGAAGTGCGATATGTTAGTTAAAAGATGATTTTAATCAAAATTTAATAAGATAATTGATAAAAATAGATTTGAATAGGAAAGGCACAGTATGTTGATACTATTCAAATATATTCGATGACACTTTCTTTGACAATTCGTCATATTAAATCTGCCTGTAAAACGGCGGCACTGATTGGCATGATGGCGCTATCTGCAATCCCAGCTCGCGCTCATGAAACAAGAGTGGTGGGAGCATATAAAGTCACTGTTGGCTTTAGAAACGAACCAGCTTTTGAGGATGTGGTGAATGCGGTTGATGTTATTCTTCGCAATGCTGCTGATGACTCTCCTGTAGACACAGACAAGGAAGACAAAATAGATCTTGATGTCTATGTGCTGTATCTCAAAGAAGATAAGTTTGATGCTCAGGTGATTCGTAAAGCCAAACTGAAGGGTGAACTCCGAAAAGCCTTCCGTACTGAAAACCGTTATAATACTTGGTTCAAACCTACCCATGACGGTGCTTACGGTTTTCGGGTAAAAGGCACGATTAATGGTCAACAGATTAATGAAAAATTTGTCTGTGGTGGTGGGACAAAAGATTTTCGGGACGGAAGACCTCGCTCTTTCCGGTGCGTGACTGACCCTCAGACATTTCCTGGAAATCGAAATGGTAACAATAACATAGACAATGCAGGATACAGAGATAATGATCGATATCATCGCAATTATTGATATATTGGCGTTGCTGAATTAAGGAATGAATAGGAGTTGGGTGGGCATCCTGCCTGCCCGAAAAATGTAACAGGCAAGATGCCTGTGTCTTGATGCAAAGCGCGAGTGGGGGAAACCACGGCAGTCGCTCATGGTTTGTTCGCGTTCGCCTTTGGCGTGGCCTACGGCCAAGCGTGGCCTACGGCCAAGTTACCGTAAGATAGTGGAGCCTTGTCAGCCATGCAAAGCGCGAGTGGGGGAAACCCCCAAGACCGCGCAAATCACGCTATTAACAAATATTGAACCCTTTTCTGCATAACCTGCTAACTATAAAGGCTCCACAATAAACAGGTTTCGTCTCCGGGGGAACCCCCAAGACCGCGCTGCCTCCCCAAGACCGCGCTGCATCGCTTCCACCCCTGATGCCCATTCCACAAAACTATTCAAATCATTCCATTATGAAGCAACGCCAATTCTATAATGAATTTATAGTTAATAGATCGGAAATACCGACCTGACGTATCTTCTCTAACTCGATCAGCCTGCGATTAGCATCTTGACATTCCTGCCAATAGTATTGCTTACGTTGCGAATCATTACTAAGGTCAATTTTTTGCCATTGCTCTAAACAATAGCGCCGATGTTTTTCCAAGGCTACTATTTCTAGGGAAGCTGCTGCTGCCTGTATTACCATCGGGGCTCGCAAAATATCTTCTGTACAGGCTTCGTCAAGATGAAAAAGATGAGCGACTTGAGTCATTTCCCTAGGAAATTGTAAACTCCGGTCTTGTAAACGGGAGATTAGCTGTTCAGGGGTGCTAGTGTGAAACTGTGTCCCTATCCCTTGCAGTTCAATAATTTGTTGCCACAAGAATCGATGGTGAGAAAGACTAAACAGTAAATCTGCCTGGTCTAGAGTATCAATAATTGTTTGTCGATAGTCCGGACAGTGTAAATAAATCCGTAATAGTAAGGCTTCTGCTCGTTCTAAAAGGGTACGTTCTTTACCAACAGGTAGGTTTGAGTCTTGATTACCCTGTTGTTTCGGTTTCTTTAACCGAGGTGAGGATTTCTTAAAGGCAGCTCTCAGGGGTTTTTGGAGTTGAGTTTGTAAATTTTCGATGTAGAGAGAGACTAGTTTCCCTTGTCCTTGACTGAGAATTTGAGCACAGTAGTTAATATAATAAGTGAGCTGATTAATGTCGTCCAGTTGCTTGAGTAACTTAACCATAGCTTGGGCGACTTGCTGAAATTGATTGGCTTGTTGGAGGTTTTTGCCAATCAGGAGTTGATTAATCTGCCAATCCAGCCACAAGGGAGCATTGAGCAACAGTTGTTGGTATTTTTCCGTAGCGTCAGGAGCGGATTTGAGGAATTCATCAGCATCTTTGCCATCCGGTAGGTTGAGTACCCTTAGCTGGACAAGTCCTTGGTAAGCTAGGTTAGCCATTTCTCCAATAGCTCTTTGGGCAGCAGTGGTACCAGCAGCATCCGCATCAAAGTTGAGCACAATTTGCTTCGATTCAGTATAGCGCGATAGTTGCCGGACTTGATCTAAACTAAAAGCGGTACCAAGGGAGGCAACTATATTAGTAATTCCTGCAGCATGGAGTGCGATCGCATCAAAATACCCTTCCACCACTACAGCTTGGTCTTGCTTGGTAATGGAATTACGAGCTTTATCTAGGGCAAAGAGGGTTTTACTTTTATCAAACAGGGGAGTTTCTGGGGAGTTGAGGTATTTCGGTTGCTCATCCCCGAGACTTCTACCACCAAAGCCAATCACTCGACCTTGGGTGTCGTGGATGGGAATCATAATGCGATCGCGAAAGCCATCATAATACCCACCATTGTCCCGAGGCTTAATCAATCCCGCTTGCTCAACTAGCTTAACTGGCTTCCGTTTGTGTTCCACCAGATAGCGGTAGATGGTTTGCCAACTAGCTGGAGCATACCCTAGCTCGAAGGTAATGATGGTTTCCTCACTCAGACCCCTTTGACCGTGCAAATACTCTAGGGCCTGTTGTCCTTGGGGTTGTCTGAGGGCATGTTGATAGAAAGCTGTGGCTAAGGCCAGAATCTCGTAGAGTTGCTCTTGTAGAGAAAGTTGCCGTTGTAATTGCTCCCGCTGTTCCGGTTGCAGGGTTTGGACTGGAACCTGGTAGCGCTGTGCTAAATCCAGCACCACATCTGAGAAAGAGTGCTTGCCAATTTCCATCAGGAATTTAATCGCATTCCCCCCAGCTTGGCAGCCGAAGCAGTAATACAGTTGTTTAGAGGGACTGACAGTGAAACTGGGAGTTTTTTCCTCATGGAAAGGGCACAGACCGACATGGTCTCTGCCACGCTTGCGCAATACCACATGCTCCGAGATGACATCCACAATGTCAGACCGTTCCTTAACTGCTTCAATAGTGTTTGGGTGTAGCCGTGGAATGTTCATTGCTCGATTACGTGGTTACAATCAACAGGGTGTTTTTAATAGAATTCGCGAAATTCCCCCGAGTAGCGCGAAGCAGGGGGGGATGCATAGGGAAAAGGTTTGGTGATCAAATAAAGAAGAATGTAATTCTAAATTCGCGCATTCTAAATTCGCGCATTCTATTAAGACCCTTACCAGATTTTCGAGAGCTTCAGCACAAAACCAGGCAAAACTGCCTCACCGCTAACAGTAGCAGGATTGTCTAACTGTTCAATTTCCACCCCAGGACGATAAACATAGACCCCTCGATGCTTGCGGTCTATCAGCCAGCCGAGCTTTGCGCCATTATCGATATACTCGGTCATTTTATTTTGCAAGGTTTGTAGCTTGTCACTAGGAGAGCGTAACTCCACCACAAAATCAGGACAGATGGGAGCAAACCTTTCCTGTTTCTCAGTTGGGATGGTATCCCAATGCTCTAGCTTAATCCACGCAGCATCAGGGGAACGTTCTGCACCATTGGGAAGCTTGAAACCAGTAGAGGAATCAAAGCCAATGCCTGTACCGTCTTCGTCCGTCCAGTTGGCAAGCTGTTGAATTAGTTTGAAATTTCGGTTTCCTGTCACTCCCCCCGTTGGAGACATAATAATGATTTCCCCTGCCGATGTACGTTCAATGCGTAATTCCCGGTTAATCTGACAAAATTCCAAGAACTGGTCATCATCCATAGCCAGTGCTGGGGGCATCCTCAGCACAATCGGACTGGTATCAACAGGTGTGGTGGCTACTGTCATGACTAATTACCTGGCTTCGGGCACTGTGGGGAGTTTTTAGAGAGTTTATCGACGGGCTCGT
>NZ_JAAHIG010000372.1:0-8390 GCF_010692305.1 Moorena sp. SIO4G3
GGAGATAGGGGGGATTAAAGCTAATAAAAAGTTATTTTTAACCTGAAAAAAAACCTCTCCCCAGCACCCCAGCTCCCTTTCACCCGTAGAAAAAGACAATTTATTCCTGAAAATGAAACAGCCCTGCCCTTAAAAAGGGGGACTTTGAGGTGGATAAGCATACCTCATAAATGCCAGAAAAGCTATAATTCAGATCATCTAAATATCAAGGGGCTCAAATCAATTAATTCTAAAATATAGAGCCTCTTAATAAGCAAGCACCATGATCTGACACATCCAAGCCAACTAGTCTAAGCATGGATGTAACTAATGATAAAAATCCCTAGGAACTTAAGCTGCGTGCTCTAAGGATAGTGTTCATTGTTGATTATTATCCCCAGATGGGGTTCTTTTCTTTGACGGCTTTAGGCTGGTAGCTATGACAACAATGAACTAGTTAACGTTGATGACTGATTTATTTTTCATAAATAGTATTACATAGAAATCTTTGATAATTGATATACTCAAAGTTAAATTTACTTAATCTTTAACTTAATAAATTTTTGATGAATTATCTTTTGATAAGAGATAATTACGAATTTATAGCATTTACAAATAGGTTATAAACAATATTGCTTATTTCTGATCACATCAAAAACTATTCGTAGCTCTTTACTACTGTTACTTGTTCCCTTTTCCCTGTTCCCTGTCTTGATGCATCCTATGTTTACATCTCAAATAAAAACCCTATACTTTGCTTCGCTAAGATGCATTTAAATTTCCGTTCCCGTAGCCTGACCTAGGGCACTATTACCGACGTCTCTGGTTAACGGTAAAGGGTCAACGGTCAACAAAAAACGGTGGTGGTACACAAGTAGTGATTTTAACCCCCGAAACTTTGACTACACCGTAGCCAAATTACTACATCTTTACCACTACCGCTTATTCAAAAGTGTTGTAGCGTGCCCTATCCCATCAGCTGTTCGCGTAGCGCTTAAGCTGTTCGCGTAGCGTGCGCGTAGCGCATTAGCTGAATACTTACCCTGATTCTGGGTAGGATTCTACTTCCCAATTTCCCCAGTGGCATCCTTCTTGGGGCATATTATCACTTCACTAAGAATAATCCTGAGAGGGTACATGAGCAACGAAAAGCTTACTAGATAAGGCTTTGAGCCCAATCAGCTATGGCTTGATTCGGAAATTGACCCTCGATTTATTTCCTGGAAGCTCAAACCCTGATAACGCTGAAATCATTACTCAGTAAAGATTTCAGCTTGCTTGTTGCCCCCCTCAGGAATAATCATGGATGAAGAACGCCTCCAAGCCTATCGCAATCTGATTCAAGAGCTGCTGAGTTGTCCCAGTGGCCAGGAATCAGAGGTTTTGAATTCCCACTGGGATTTGCTAGATGGGGGGTTGGTGCAGGTGATCCAACAAGTGGCAGAGTTGTTGTTAGAGAAGGGCAATAACAATGCTGCTGAATGTTTAACTAATGTTGCCGGTCTGCTAGCTCAGATCCTGGGATTGTCATCAACAAGTCCTACCTCTTCGCAATTGCCGACTGCCGACTCCCAACTTAACTTCGTGATGGAGGTATTGCAGGCAACCGAGGAAAGCAACGGTAACCCGCAAGTGGTTTATCCCCTACTGCAAGCAAACCTAGACAAGCTAGATGATAACTTGGCAGTGCTGTTGCGATACTGGGCAACGGTGATTTTGGCAGAAGTAGAACCAGAACTAGCCGAAAGCATCGCCTTAGATATTGTCAATTTCAGCAATCTAATTCAGAAGTTTCCGCTAGGCAGTAGGGAGACTAACTTGGAGATTGCCATTACTGGCTATGAGGTGGTTAGCACTGTTTTTGCCCGTGAGGCTTGTCCCCAAGATTGGGCAACCACTCAAAATAATCTGGCTGCTGCCTACCGTAACAGAATCAGGGGACAGAAGGCAGACAACCTCGAAGCAGCCATCAAGGCTTTCCAAAGGGCTTTGCAAGTGCGCACTCGTGAGGCTTTTCCCCAAGATTGGGCAATGACTCAAAATAATCTGGCAAATGCCTACGGTGAGAGAATCAGGGGAGAGAAGGCAGACAACCTTGAAGCAGCTATCAATGCTCACAAAGTAGCTTTGCAAGTGTACACCCGTGAGACTTTTCCCCAAAAGTGGGCAATGACTCAAAATAATCTGGGGAATGCCTACTTATACAGAATCAGGGGAGAGAAGGCAGACAACCTCGAAGCCGCCATCAATGCTTTCCAATCTGCTTTGCAAGTGCGCACCCGTGAGGCTTTTCCCCAAGATTGGGCAACCACTCAAAACAATCTGGGAATTGCCTACAGTAAAAGAATCATGGGAGAGAAGGCAGACAACCTCGAAGATGCCATCAATGCTTACCAAGCTGCTTTGCAAGTGTACACCCGTGAGGCTTTTCCCCAACAGTGGGCAACCACTCAAAATAATCTGGGAGAAGCTTACAGAAGAATCAGTGGAGAGAAGGCAGACAACCTCGAAGCCGCCATCAATGCTTACCAAGCTGCTTTGCAAGTGTACACCCGTGAGGCTTTTCCCCAAGATTGGGCAATGACTCAAAATAATCTGGCAATTGCCTACAGTAACAGAATCATGGGAGAGAAGGCAGACAACCTCGAAGATGCCATCAATGCTTTCCAAGCTGCTTTGCAAGTACTCACCCGTGAGGCTTTTCCCCAAGACCATTCCGAAACCTTATTTAACCTTGGGCTTGCCTACCAAGATGCCCAACAGTTAACCAACGCCTACAATGCTTTTGCTGACGCTATTAAAACAGTAGAATCCCTGCGCGGTGAGATTGTCTCTGGTTCTGGCATCGAAGCAGACAAACAAAAACTAGCTGAAAAATATAACCAAATCTACAGCAGCATGGTAAAAGTATGCGTGGAACTAAACAAACCTACCGAAGCAATTGAATATGTTGAACGTAGCAAAGGCAGAAACCTAGTAGAACTCCTAGCTAACAAAAACCTCTATCCTAAACGCGATCGCTACCCCAACCCAGAGGTTTACCAAGCTCACTGCCAGCAACTCGAACAGCTGCGACGGGAAATCCCAGTAATACAGCGAGAGTTAGAGATATTAACAAGAAATCGGGAGTCAGAGGATAAATATCGCGAAACTATCAAAACACAGCAGCAAAGGTTAAAAAACTTAAAACAGAACCAGGATAACTTACTCAAGGAAATCAACCAACTAGATTTTAGTTTTAGATGCACCCAACAGGTTGAACCCATTTCCTTTAGTGATATCCAAACCCTGATTGATGACCACACTGCTATTATTCAGTGGTATATCACAGACAATCAGATTCTCACCTTTACCATCACCCGTCAAAATCAGCATCCACAGGTTAGGCAATCTTCTTCTAAAGAGCGCAAAGCCCTATTTGGTTTGACTATAAAATATTTGGTTACTTACTACGAGAAAAAAGACCAGTGGCAGACTAAATTGGATAACCTACTAAGCCGATTAGCCCAGATTCTGCATATTGATGAAATTATCGCCAAACTCCTCCAAGACCAAAAGTGTAAGCAGTTGATTCTCATCCCCCATCGTTTCTTACATTTGTTCCCCCTTCATGCATTGCCCATTGAGAATAGGGAGCAACAGGCAAACAACAGTGAGCAAAATACCCACACTAACAATGCTTACTTACTTGACTTGTTCCCCAAAGGAGTTCGATATGCTCCTAGTTGCCAATTACTGCAACTGAGTCAAAAGCAAGAGCGTCCCGATTTCAGTAAGCTCTTTGCTATCCAAAACCCGACTAACGACCTATACTACGCCGACTTCAAAGTTAACAACATTCTCCCATTATTCTCCTCTTCCCAAGTTTTAGCCAAGCAGGATGCAACTGAAGCTGCTGTTAAGACCAGTCAAGAGATGCCCCTATCCCACTGTATTGATTTTTATTGTCATGGTGAGTTTAATCTAGAATCACCCCTAGAATCAGCACTGATTTTAGCCAAAGATCAAAATACCATCCTTTGGCAAATATATCTCTTTATGTGGGCGGTAGAATCACGATCATACAGCTTAATCCGGTATGTTTTTTCCAAAGAATATGAACGCCTCACCTTAACGGAAATCTTTGGACTAAGTCTCAATCAATGCCGCCTTGTCACCCTTTCTGCTTGTGAAACAGGCATTACTGCAGTTGCCGGTAGTACTGATTATCAGTACAACAGTGATGAATACATTAGTTTGCCCAGTGGTTTCCTCTACGCAGGTAGTCCCAGCGTTGTCAGCAGCCTCTGGAAAGTGGATGAATTTGCCACTGCCTTGTTAATGATTAAATTTTATCAAAACCTAAGTCAGTTTCCTACCAGAGAAACGGGTGCAGTTGCCGTTGCCCTCAACCAAGCTCAAACATGGCTGCGGGAGGTTACTAAAGAAGAATTAGAAAAGTGGAAAAACCATCTAAACCTTCTTTCCCTGACTCCCAATCAGAAAGTCGATTGGTTATTGTGGTTCAGGAAGATGAAGCCAAAAGAACAGCCTTTTAAATCACCTTACTACTGGGCTGCCTTTTGTGCCATCGGTAAATAAAGCTCACTCCATAATATATCTCATAATTTTTATAATGTCACTTACACCTGAACATAGAATCAAAGCTTTTATTGATCTAATCAAAGACCAACCCTCTGTCTTTTTACCTGAGAATAGGATTGATTTAGAGCAACAAATAGACAAGTTTCCAGAAGATGTTGAATCCCTCTCAGAGGCTATCTCCGCTTGGTGCCTAGAACACCCTGATATTCTTATTGCTTTAAGTGATAAACCAGATAGCATGTTTGGTTCAACACCTAGAAAACAGATGGGTCCAGGTGAATCTAATCCCAAGCCTAAACCCGAAGACTACAAAACAAACATAAAAAACCAGATGCGGGAAAGTTTCCCCGAAACTACTCCCGAAGCTACTAAGGAGCAAAAACCACCAGACTCTAGCAAATGAACCAGACACCCACAGCATGGAAAGTACAAAATCCTAGCTTGACCCTCTGTGCCTTTCAGCTGCGCCAAGACATTACCAAAGGCAAGCAAGAGGTGATGGACAATGCTAACCAACTGTGGGAACAATGTGTTGCCCTTGGGGAACACCGGAACATCCAACTCCTCAAATCTCTCAAAACAGAACTCCGCAGCTACACTTACGATCCAAAAGGTTCTCAGTACCACTACCATCCCAGCAATGAAGACCAAGAAGCAACAGCAGAGGAAAAACCCTATCTAGATGATTGGCTGGAATTGGTGAGGAAAGACCCCCAATCAGATCAAGCCCGTCAGCTGCGTTTTCACAGTGACTCAGATAAAAATGGTCTGCGCCTGATGGGAGAAATTTATCCCCTGCGCATTCACGATACCTATGCCCTTGACCTGACCCTACGTTACCGTGAAACCGTAGAGTTAGCCCAGCTAAGTCAGCTCAATCCCACTGACCAAATCCAAGCCTCCATCGGACAGACCCTACTGCTATTTGTTAAACCAGTTAATGTGGAAGAATCTGCCTATGAAGATTTTGCTAATCAGTGTGTTGCAGGGTTAGTCAAGGAAACAGCAGACCATCTCCAACCATCAGCAAGGGGTCAACTCTTCGGTAGTCCTATCTTTGAATACGATAACGACAAACAGAAGCCCAGGGAACGCTGTCACATTTTGGTGTGGTTAGACTCTCATCCTGAAACCTTGAGCAAAACCGTTGATGCTTATCACTCCTTGCTCAATTTGCTCGGTTGTCGCAGTAAAATACATTACGCTTATTCTCAATCCCGCTACTGTCATGATCAAGCCTTGGAACTCTATAGGGAATTAGAGCAAAAGGTAGAGCAATTAGTCCAACCCCCTGAAGAAACCCTAGAGGAACTCAACCAGTGGCTCAAGGAAATACCCCAACGGGCATTTCACTATGCTAAATACCTGCGGGACATGGAAGACCACAGAACTGCAATTACTACCAACATCGAGAACTATACTTCCAAGTTAGAGAACATTAAAGCATTGAGTTTGCCCAATGATGACCTGGCATTTCTAGAAACCTTCCTTGACCGCACCTGCAAGCAATTTCAAAGTCAGATTCAAGTAGACCTCAACTACCTTAGACCTACTCAACATTTATTTGAGCAGATGACTGCCACGATTCGGGGCATGATCGAGGTTAAGCAAGCAGAAAGCGATCGCAATAACGAAGCGGCTGCCCAAAAACGGGAACAAAAATTAGAGCTAGTGATTACTACAGTCGGTACAGGCTTAGCCGTAAGCGGTATTTCGTCCCAAGTTGCCTCTGATGCTATCGAGAAAATTTTACCAGTTTCCAAAGAAGCTAAAGACGCTAATCTTCCCAGTTATTTGGGCTACAGTTCCCTAGATATAGTATTTCATCTCCTAGTAGGCGTTATCTTAGCAACTCCTGTAGGTATTATTCTTTGGTGGTCGCGAAGAAAGTAAGTATATGCACTACGCGCACGCTACGGGAACAGCCATCAGCCGTCAGCCGAAGGCCTTTGGCCACGCTACGCGAACAGCCGTCAGCTTATTTTCTCACGAGGTGACAACAAAGCTCAAACCTAAGTAAGCGCAAGGGTTTGACTTCTGACTTCTGACTTCTGACTTCTGACCTCAGACTCCCTTTAAGTTAAATTCAGTTTCCTTAGCAAGACCTTATCAAATTCTCAGTTAAGGGTCACTGCCTCCTCAGTTAAGACCTGCATTCTAGTAATTACAGGAAAGCAGTTAACCAATTAAGCGAATCAACCCCAGGAGAAACAAACATGAAAGGTATCGTACTTGGCAGTTTAGGCACTTTATTGATTGCTACCGCTACCACTCCCGTCTTAGCATCAGAAATCGCTGCCAACTCTACTACCAGCCGTAACAATATTGTCGAAGTTCAACCGTTTAACCTGGTCTATCTCGGTTATCAAGGCTACTTTGCTGAGCAAGGTATTCCCAGTAATGCTGGTTTCATCAGCGCTGTAAAAACCAAGAGAATTACCGCTAAAGACCTCGTAGCCAGTGCTATTGAAAGAGGAAGATTATCCCCAGAAACCATCAATGATTCTAGCTATCTAGCTTATGTGAACACTGAACTATCCAACCTGGATCGGGATTAATACTTAGGTAAGCATTTAGCTGATAACTGTTGGCGTAGCCCATTAGCTGAATACTTACATAAGTTAAGACCTACATTCTATTAATTAAATATAAGCAGTTCACCAATTAAGCTAATCAATCTTAGGAGAAACAAAGATGAAAGGTATCGTACTTGGCAGTTTAGGCACTTTATTGATTGCTACCGCTACCACTCCCGTCTTAGCATCAGAAATCGCTGCCAATTCTACCACCAGCCGTAACAATATTGTCGAAGTTCAACCCTTTAACCTGGTCTATCTCGGTTATCAAGGTTACTTTTCTGAGCAAGGTATTCCCAGTAATGCTGGTTTCATCACCGCTGTAAAAAGCAAGAGAATTACCGCCAAAGACCTCGTAGCCAGTGCTATTGAAAGAGGAAGATTATCCCCAGAAACTATCAATGATTCTAGCTATCTAGCTTATGTGAACACTGAACTATCCAACCTGGATCGGGATTAATACTTAGGTAAGCATTTAGCTGATAAGTGTTCGCGTAGCCCATTAGCTAAATACTTACATAAGTTAAGAGCTACATTCTAGTAATAAAAAAAGCAGTTAACCAATTAAACTAATCAATTTTAGGAGAAACAAACATGAAAGGTATCGTACTTGGCAGTTTAGGCACATTGTTGATTGCTACCGCTACTACTCCCGTCTTAGCATCAGAAATCGCTGCCAATTCTACCACCAGCCGTAACAATATTGTCGAAGTTAAACCCTTTAACCTGGTCTATCTCGGTTATCAAGGCTACTTTGCTGAGCAAGGTATTCCCAGTAATGCTGGTTTCATCAGCGCTGTAAAAACCAAGAGAATTACCGCCAAAGACCTCGTAGCCAGTGCTATTGAAAGAGGAAGATTATCCCCAGAAACCATCAATGATTCTAGCTATCTGGCTCATGTGAATAGTCAACTATCCAACCTGGATCGGGATTAATACTTAGGTAAGCATTCAGCGGTCAGCCCTCAGCGGTCAGCGGTCAGCCCTCAGCTAAAAGCGCATTAGCTAATAGCTGTTCGCGTAGCGCTTAAGCTGTTGGCGTAGCCTGCGCGTAGCGCATATGCTTACGAAATATCAAATCCTGGCTGGGGTTTGGATTTCACTATAGCGTTTCTCATAGCTATGAGGTACACATTATTTTTTCCCTCTTCCCTCACTTCCCCTCCTGGGAGGGGTTAGGGGTGGGTTCCTCTTCCCTGCTCCCTGCTCCCTGCTCCGAAGTCCCTAAAAACCAGAAATTTGTACCTCACA
>NZ_JAAHIG010000373.1:0-8384 GCF_010692305.1 Moorena sp. SIO4G3
TAAACCCTGACATGATGGTTTTTTTAAAAAAGGAGACTAGGTTTGGTTTACTCCCTTCCACCCTTGTCCAAGGCCAGTGATTCCAAAACCATATAGGATACTCATAAACTGTCACATCAAATTTAATTGTTTTGAGTGCAGCTACGACAATTTCATTGGTAGCATTATGGTCAGACACCCCATCGTTGTAGTAGGGAATAAAAATTTCTTCAGGAAGATAGTTAAGAATAATTTTTGCAACGTTTTGGATAGCAAACTTTCTGGTTTTATCTAATGTTCCATCTTTGAATTCCAGGAAGCTCACATCATGCTGTTGCAGACCAAGTTGTTGAGCGGCTGCCAAGGCTTCATTAGCACGTATTGATTTTACTTGATTTTCTGGAATCAGATGAGCATGAGATTGACATCCATCCGTCATAAAAACAATTTTTACATCGGCTCCGGCTTGCTTTTTACGGATAATTGTTCCACCACAGCCAAGGGTTTCATCATCCTGATGGGGTGAAAAAATAATCGCCGAGCGTCTTAGATTACTTCTGTCATACTCAACTCTGGTTCTATGGATGAGAAAACGATAAAACTGGCGTACCAGAGTTTTTAAGGATAATTTATTGTTCATTTTTAATTTGTCACTTGTCACTATTCCCTGTTTGGATGTTCAACACTTCTGTCTTTTGCTTTAAAATAAGGCGTTGCTGATTCTGGGTATGATTTTGCCCCCCTAGCCCCCCAAATTTGGGGGGAACAAAACTCTAAAAGTCCCCCAAATTTGGGGGATTTAGGGGGCTTTACCAAAACCAAACGCTCGCGCATTCATACTTCAATTAAGTAACGCCTCAAAGAATAGTCTTGTAATGCTTGAGTAAATCATCAACAACTTTCTCGAAAGAAAATACTTCAACTGCTCGCTGATGTCCAGCTTGTCCCATAGATGTTCTAAGTTCTTGGTCAGAAAGAAGTTGCAAGATGGCGTCTGCTAAAGCATCAGCATTACTCCGTTCAACCAGCAGACCTGTCTTACCATCTTCCACAATCTCGGGAAAAGCACCAGCTTGGGTAGCAATAACGGGAAGACCTGCAACCATAGCTTCGACAATTGGCATCCCAAATGCTTCGTGACATACTGAGGGAAATACAAAAATGTCTGCCTGCTGATAATAATTGACTAACTTAGATTGAGGAAGGGAGCCAGTGAAGGATACTTGGCTGGCTAGATCAGCACCAAAGTGATCATTCAATTCGGACAGGTATCGTCTCACGTAACCTGTCCAACTTTCATCACCGTAGAATGACGCTAACTCTGCCACTTTGGAGTCATCACTTAATCCCACAAGATAGTCGTAGGGTAATGCACCTACAGGACCAACGAGATCAAGTTTGGTTTGAGGGCAGCGCTCAAGCACTTTTTTAAAAGCCTCTAATAAGACATGGGAGCCTTTTTCTGGAGATACTCTCCCCACGTACAGTAATCGTTTAGCAGGATTTTTGGTGCTGCCATTTTGCTGATTATGGCTGACATAGAAATTCATGAAGCGATCAAGGTTTACCCCATTAAAAACCGGCTGACAGCGCTCGGCAAATTTAGGAAAACGCTGGCGAATCCCTTCTGTGATATACTTACTAGTACCAATAACTAAATCTACCTTACTAAGCCGCTTTTCTAGAATTTTGTGATCGAGTTGGGTCAACCACTCACAATGCATGTGCAGGGCAATTTTTATTCCTGGGTTCAAGGCTCGTATCACTGGAATAAACTGAGATAAGTTGTGAATGTGAACAACATCACATTGCTGTTTTCTCAAGTCATTGGCTACTTGTAAAATATATCCGAGGTAATAGAGTTGGGAGCCAAATATAGGACGTTTTAGATTCTGGAATCCTGGAATTTTTTCTAGATAGTTTAGCAGTTTTTTATCCCGGCCTATGGGAATATATCGATAGTCTACTCCGTCATGACTTGCCGTATTAAAGCGTTCTCCTGGTGTATAGACAATCACATCACCATCTTGAACTAAAAGACGCACGAATTCATAGGTCAAAATTCCGATAGAATCCATCGGGTTTGGAAACGATGTCATCACAAAGGGTTGACAGACAAATGCTATCTTTAATCGTTTCTTAGAATCTGCTCCGTTTAATTGATGATTTAATTTGTTGTTTAATTTGTTTTGCTCTCGGTCAATCCTAGTTAATTTATTATGCACTAAAGTGGTGTAGACTTCGTTGTTACTGGGATTGAGTTTGAGGACATTGTTATAGGATGCGATCGCATCATCTAATTTGCCTTGTTCTTGGAGAGCAACCCCTAAGGTATAATGACTGTTTACCAACTCTGGCTGTATTGCGATCGCATTCCGGTAGTAAGCCACCGCAGTCTTCAAATCGCCTCCTATTTTCCGACTAACGCCCAAATCGTGATTTAAGGCAGCGTAGTAGGCGTGTTTTTCTTCGGAAAGCTGCCCCTGAGCGTGGAGAGCATTACCCAAATTCACATCAGCTTCAGCACAGTTGGGCTGAATCTCCAAAGCTTTTTGATAGCATGCGATCGCATTTTCCCACTTGCCTTGTTGTTGTAGAGCATAGCCAAAGTTGTTGTAAAGCGCTACCGAGTTTGGCTGTAGGGCTAACGCTCGCTGATAAGCTTCCACTGCTTCTGACAATTGACCTTGGGCTTGACGCAAATTGCCTAAACTGAACCAAGCCTTGAAAGACTCCGGATCCACCAGGAGGGTTGTATTGAAAAACTCCTCAGCAGTTTGGTACTTACCTACCTGTTGTGCTAGCATTCCTAACCCATACAAAGCATCTGGTTGGTTAGGTATTCCTGCTAGAATCTGACGATAAACTTGCTCAGCTTCGACCAAGCGATTGGCTCGATGATATTGAAGAGCAACTTGAAGTGCTTCAGAAAGTTGTGTCACTGTTGTAATCCTAATTTTTTATTTTTTAATTGGTAATTATCAATTGGTAATTGAAAACTGCTGTAACTAGGGTGTGTCTTCTTGCCTCGGAGATCCCCCTAAATCCCCCTTAAAAAAGGGGGACTTTGAGTATGGCTCCCCCCTTTTTTAAGGGGGGCTGGGGGGGATCATAATCTTGCGGAAAACTTTGAAAACACGCCCTAGGGATAAGCAAAGTAAAAACTTTCTGAACTATGATTCAACATAATCGAGCGCAACTTTGAAGCAATCTCATCCCGTAGGGGAGCAGCTTCGGCTTTAGTAAGCCAAGTAAATAATTTCTCCACAGCTTGAGGAGACGGATCAATTTTGAGTGCCTCTTGGAGCAGACGAAACGCACCAGCAAGATTCCCTGTCTTTAGGGGAATTACCATATGGTTTAGACAATAATTAAAGTAATGGTTACGAGCGTTGGCTGTAATTGCTGCACAATGCTCAGCAGGAAGATAGCTCTCGGAAATTTCAATCCCCAGGCGGATAGACGTTGCTTGAGCTCCAGATAATATCAGTTCACTGGTCATATTATTATCATGCTCACGGTAACGTGCCAAAATATCGCCTTCGTACCACCAATCATAAAAACTAGCAATACGCTTATAAAGTTCCCAGTCAGGAGTATAAGTATTCCCTGGATCGTAACACCCCAGATGTTCATGAGTAGAGCGACGAATCACAACTGCACAGGGATTCAAGACATTGGAGGTGCCAATCTTCCACAGCCAATCTTGATGGATACCCGTATCTTTTCCATACACTTGTTGGGAGAAAATTATCTTTCCTTTCTCATTGATATTTTCATAACCCGTAAATGCTGCTCCCACAGAATCACTACATGTTTCTAGACTCTTCTTCAACCGGGAATAAAAACCTGGAAGAACATATTCATCTTCAGGAAGCACATGAATCCACTGACCGCGACTGAGGGCAATACCAAGATTAAAATTGCGTCGCGCACCGATATTTTCTGGATTCCGGTAGTAGCGAACTACCCCTCCCCCAATCGAATTGACCAAATCGTATAGAGGAGGTGTGCTGGCATTATCCATAACCAAAATTTCCATCTCCTCCTCGCCCTGCCATTGAGCCAACACACTCGCCAGACATTCCAGAAGATAGTCAGTACGGTTATATAAAGGAATAATTACTGTCCAAAACGGTCGTTTCTCTTCACTTACCGATACCCTCGGAATCCCTGGAAACTGATATCCCCCGATCGTAACCTCTGGTTGTTCTACCTGCGGTGGTGTTAGTGTCTCAGGAGATACTCTAGAACCGTTGTCAGAAGGATTTTCAAAAGCGTTGTCAGGATTTACTACTTTCCCATACCGGGGATTGACTAGCATTAACCCTTGTCGATAAGCAGATGCTGCCTCCTTTAACTGCTTCTGGGTTTGGTAAATCCTGCCTAAATTAAAGTACACTTCCCCATAACTAGGATTGAGCTCCAGAACCTTCTGATAAGATGCGATCGCATGTTCAAACTCACCTTGCTCTTCAAGCACCACTCCCAAATTGTAATGAGCGTTTACCAAATCTGACTGCATCGCGACTGCTTGGCGATAGTAAGCCACAGCATTAGTCAAATCCCCTGCCTTTTGCCGGGTAACCCCTAGCTCATAGTTCAACTCTGCGTAGTGTGCTTGTTTTTCTAAGGAAAGCTTCCCTTGAGCGTGGAGTGCATTGCCCAAATTCACATCAGCTTCAGTGCAGGTAGGCTGAATCTCCAAAGCTTGTTGATAAGATGCGATCGCATCGTCCCAATTACCTTGTTGTTGTAGAGCATATCCAAGGTTGTTGTAAACCGGTACTAAGTTCGGCTGTATTGTTAAGACTCGTTGGTAACACTCCACCGAGTCAGACAACTGACCTTGACCTTGGCACAAATTACCTAAACTGAACCAACCCTTAACAGAATTCGGCTCCGCTTCCACAGTAGCTCTGAACAACTTCTCGGCCATCTCATACTGACCTGTTTGCTGTGCCAGCACCCCTAAGCCATATAAAGCTTCCGGATGATTAGGCTGTTGTTCCAAAATCTTATAGTAAACCTGTACAGCCTTGTTTAAGCGATTGGCTTGACGATGTTGAACAGCAAGTTGTAGTGCTTCAGAAATAGTTTCCATCGCAAATTGTCTTGGTTTATGGACTACATTCAATAGAAAATCTTCCAATGCTCTTACCGGTTTTAAGTCACCATATAACTTATGCTTATTTTCAGCAACTTGATTAGATATGTATTGACGATATTGAGCATCTTGACCTAACCGTACCGCAATTTTCACATAATCCTCTTTACTCGAAGCAATTGTCTCTTCCAGACCCATCATTTTTAGAATTGCCATCGTATGCCGACCACGCATCAAATCTCCTGGGAATGTCACAATCGGAATATTATGGGCAATAGATTCTAAACTAGAGTTACATCCAGACCAACCAATGCTATCCAAGAATACATCCGCTATCGCTGACGTTCCAGCAAACCTCCTGTTATTCAGGAACGGTAAAAATATGCAGTAGTCTGTATAATCGAGGCCAAATTTATTAAAAGCATCCCTTAAACGCTGCTCAAATATCTCAGTAACCTGGTCACTTTTAACATATTTAATAAATACAAACTTACACCGATGAGCTAACTCCTTAGCAATTCTAGGAAATACATCATCATAGTCAGGTAAATATTTATATAACGATTGGCAGCACCAGAACATAATCTCATCATCATCTAAGCCTATATCCTTTTTAGCGATCGCTTCTGGTGTAATTTCCAAAGGTGTGTAATGGATAGAGAGATTCGGTAATCTAACTAACCTCTCACTATAATGCTCTTGAGCATTTTCTGCCTCCATTAAATCACTACTCAAGTAATAGTCAATCGTCGGCATCCCACTAGTATCGGGATGTCCCCAAGATGTCATTTGAATCGGAGCCAGTCTTAAACAACCCAACTTAACTGTAGTGGGGGACATCCCGAATTCCGGAAAAATAAGGATGTGTAATTTATCTTCTGTGATTACTTCACACCATTCTTCGATAGTCAAAGAACCGTGAACAAATTTGACAAATGATTTTGCGGCTATTGCTGTTTCGTTATCCTGTTTTAACCCTGTGTGATAACCAAATAGTTCAAAATTCGATCTATCTATATTTTCTACCCAGCCCTTGATCGGTATTTTCCAATTAGAATGATCCCAAAAGAATTCTGAAATAACCCCAATCCGAACTTTTTCATGAGGTGCTAAATTTGGTAGAGGAATTTTCTGGCTCCACCGGGGATAGCACTGGGACATGATCTGGCAAATCATTTGTCCATAAATTTGCTGTAACTCTCGGTTATTTAACCCTTGATAGGCCAGATAAAAAGGCTGAAAGGCTCCCACCGCATTAGCGGCACTTAGCAGTTCCCTTGGACTTAGCTCTGTATCGCTCTGTGTATAGCTATCCGCTAATTGTTTGAGACTAGCTTGGTAATTATTTCGCGTTACCTTGATTTCATCAACACTTGAATAAATGATCGGAATCTGACACACGCACATGGCCAGTTTAGCTTCAGCCAAGTTAGGGTTAATACTTAATGCTTGCTGGTAAGACTGTAGGGCTTCTTCTAGCTTGCACTGTTCGTGGAGTGTATTTCCTAAATTGTTATAAACCTCAGCAAAATCAGGTTTAAACCTAATCGCTTCCTGATAGGACTGTATCGCTTCCTCTAACTTGCCCTGTTTTTGGAGTATTGTTCCCAAATTGTTATGAGCGTCAGCATAGTCAGGTTTAAGCCTAATTGCTTCTTGGTAAGACTCTCTTGCAGCATCTAACTTGCCCTGTTTTTGGAATAAAGCTCCCAAATTGTTATGAGCCTGAAAACAATCAGGTTTCAGCCTAATCGCTTCCTGGTAGGACTCTCGTGCCGCATCTAACTTGCCCTGTACCTGGAGTGCATTTCCCAAATTACTATAAGCCTGAGCATAGTCAGGTTTGACCCTAATCGCTTCTTGGTAGGACTGTATCGCTTCCCCTAACTTACCCTGATTATAAAGTAAATTTCCTAAATTGTTATGAGCCAGAGCATAGTCAGGTTTAACCCTAATCGCTTCTTGGTAATACTGTACTGCTTTCTCTAACTCTCCTTTTGCCCAGAAGATATTTCCCAAATTGTTATGAACTTCAGCAAAGTCAGGTTTTAGGGTTAAAGCTTGTTGGTACAACCCTACCGCTTCCTCTAGCTTGTTTTTTTCCTCAAATATACTTGCCAGATTAGCAATGGCTATCACGTTATAGGGCTTAGATAAAAGCTTTTCCTCACCCTGATTATTCCCCTGAATCTGTATTACCTGTCTGTAGATAGATTCAGCCTCATCTAATTTACCTAACTGATGATTTTGAGCAGCTGTATTGATTAGAGATTCAAGGTTTGATTCTAACAATTGGTTGGTAGTCATATCGCGGTTTACAGGGCAGAGCTAGGTGGCTGTAACAGGACTTACGCATTTGCCCCCGTTTGTCCCCCAATTCTGGGGGACTTTGACATCATTCCCCCCCAGAATTGGGGGGATAGGGGAGCGAAATAAACTTCACCGCGTAAGTCCTGTGTAATACTAAATCCGTTTTGATTAGATATCAATCATGAAAAATTATTTCACCCTAGTTGTCTGGTCAGTTTGGCCAAACTTTACATAACTTCACATTAAGGCGTCCAGAAATAAATTTTTGCTATAGTAGTTTTATAGGAATAGTTAAGGAATCCCAACATGAACCACTGCGTTGGTACTACCGAAGCCGCATCTCTATTAGGTATTTCTTCTCGACGATTGCGCCAACTCCTGGAGAAGGGTCGGGTCAGGGGTGCCTATAAAAGCGGCAAATTCTGGATTATTCCTCTTTTCAACCACCTACCACAAATCACCAAAGGTACCCGTGGACCCAAGGGCAAATGGCGTACCAGTCGTCCTCCCGCTCTAGCCACGATCAATGTCAACCGTAATCGGATTGGCACCAACAATGGTAAACCTGCCGAAGACCGTCAGCCAGTGATTTCGGTAAAACGAAGCGGCAACAATCTATACGGCAACCAGATCGAAATCCTTGGCCCATGTCGGATTGTCTATCAGCCCGAGCACCCACTGCGTTGTGGTGCTCGTCTATGGATCGAAACCTTCAGTGATGTTCATTTTATTTCTTGATGCAAAGCGCGAGTGGGGGAAACCACGGCAGTCGCTCATGGGGGGAACCCCCTTTGGCGGCGCTGCCTTCCCAAGACCGCGCTGCATCGCTGGTGGTAGTTTTCCCGCTAGTGTCTGATCCTAAGAGGTTGTCTGAGAAGTCTCATTTGCTACATCCAAGCCCCCTAAATCCCCCAATTCTGGGGGACTTTTACAAGCAAATTGACTCTTGTTCCCCCCAAATTTGGGGGGTTAGGGGGGCAAAAATCAG
>NZ_JAAHIG010000374.1:0-8359 GCF_010692305.1 Moorena sp. SIO4G3
TCCTCGGTAGTATCAAAATCCGTAATCAGAGCATAGTCATCATTCCCTGCTTCATCATACTGAATCACAGTAGTTTCACCGACAAATTGAGACTTTCCCCCGAGCACGAATCTATCGGCTCCCTCCCCACCACTAAGAGTATCAATGCCAGTGGTATCACTGACATTGATAGTAGTAGAGCTACCCTCTTTAGACAATAAAATACCTCCACCTGTGAGAGTGTCATCCCCTAACCCGCCAGAAATCGAGTCATCTCCACTCAGGCCAGCGATAATATCGTTACCTTCCCCACCATCAAGAGTATCATTTCCTATTCCACCTAAAAGAATGTCATCATCTTCTCCTCCAGAAAAGGAATTATTACCACTAATGCTAGTCAGAATGTCACTACCCTTGCCACCGTTGAAAGTCGCACTGGTTGCTCTACTCACCAGAATGTCATTGCTTCTCCCGCCAAAAATCTGATTTCGACTAAAGCTGCTATTGAACGAAGAAATGCCGACTCTAGGTTTCAAAAGCGATGCAGCGCGGTCTTGGGGGTTTCCCCCATGAGCGACTGCATCAAGAAAGGAACGAGGATTGAATTCATCTAGCTTGATGCCAAAGTCAGATCCAGAAAAAAAACTATCGTCATTTACGTCAAAAAAACTAATTCTAGATAAAATCATTGTTTTTACTCCTTAAGCTGTTGTGCATTTAAACTGTATATTAGTGAAATCACATTAAAAAGATAGATCCCAGTCCCCTTTTGCCTTTTGCCTTTTGCCTTTTGCCTTTTGCCTTGCTAAAATTTAGTAATTGAACCTAATCCTAATATGTTTCTAATTACGGTTTTGGGATTGCCGTAATAATTGATATTTCCTAAGCCAAATACACTAGCATTAAGCTTTTCAGTGGCATAAACATCTACTTGGGAAGCACCAAATAGGTCAACCTTAGCTTTTGTAGACGAAAGATTTTTACCATTGACATCAACGGCTCCATATACCTTTAGATATAGCTCTTTGGTCTTGCCATATAGTTCAGTATTGCCGCTCCCATTTACCTTAATATTTAACCGCTTATTATTGACATTGTAAACTTTCACATAATTAGCGCCATGGGTAGATAGTTGGTCGATATTTTGGGTAGATGCTTTAATTTTTAAGATGGTTTTAGGAGAAATACTTTTTTCAGGATAAATGAATAGAGTATTATCCCTGACTTCTGTAATAATTAGGGGCAAGATATTATCATCACCGCTAATTTCAAGATTGGTAGTTTGCTGACTAACTAGTTCAATCTCATAACTACCACTAACGTCAATCGCAGTAAAAGGACTAACTTTTCTGCTTTCCGTTTTTAAAACACTACTACCTTGAACACTCATCGTATTAAGCTGACTAACAACTGGTGCTTTAACTGGATCAAGCCAACTACTATCTAACCCAATAACTGAGTTAAACCCACTAACAGCTAATGCTAGTAAAACAGGTATCTTAGATAACATTGTTTTTTTTACTAACCCCCTTTTGCTTAACTTCAGCTACTCCTTAATTCCCAGGATTCATCTGCTTCCTTTGTCAGTAGCCAGCTATCAGCGATCAGCTTATGTGCTACGCACACGCGTGCGCGTTCAGCTATCAGCTGACTGCTGATAGCTAAATGCCGAATGCTTACGAATTTTCTACAGAATTAGTCTGACTTTGCTCCTGTAACCAATTCTGAAATAGAGATTCTAAAATTGCCTCTCTAACTGATTCACTTAGTTCCGTTGGAAACCACTTCTCAACTCTGAGAATGTGATAGCCAAGTTTAGTTTGAATCGGTCCTATCACTTCACCTTCTTTAGCGTCATAAATCCCTTTGGCAATGTCTTGGGAAAGTTCTACTAGAAAGCGAATCCCGACAAAACCGCCATTGTCTTGAGACTGTTTACCCTTCGAGTGTTCCAGTGCTAAAGCACAGAAAGAAGCGTTGTCATAGCGGAGTGCTTTAACTATTTTCAAAGCCTGGGCTAGGTCAACCACAAGAATTTGAGAGAGGGCTACTCGTCTATAGTTTTCGCGATTGCTAAGATAATCCCCATCGACAGCTCCTCCAAACAGATGCTCTTTTAATTTTTTCGTCAACAGCTGGACTTTAATTCCTTCAGACCACTCTTCTACAGTAATCTTCTGCTGAGAAAACCAACTATTGGTTTCAGTAACCCCTAGCAACTTGTGCTCTACACGAAAAGCATCTCCAGCCGCTTGCCATTCCTGATCGGAAACTGTAATACTAAATTCCTCACACAGATTCAAAATCAAAGCATCTTGTTCAGCTAAGGTAGAAATTTCACCAAATTTCCTGGAACGGCGCAGGTAAGCAATAATATCTGCATCCGTTGCTGGAGAAGTTTCTACTACTACCGGTTTTTCTAAGGTTTCTGTTGTTTTTTTCATGGTTTTTTGTGATTAATCAATGGTGTAGTTTAACAGTATAAATTCTGATAGCTATCAGCTTAAGCGCTACGCGCACGCGTGCGCGTTCAGCAGTCAGCAGTCAGCTTAAAATAAACCTCAAAAGGGAAAATTTAATAGGCTGATTAGCTTTGTGGCACAGGCTTCTAGCCTGTGACATAACGACTAACTATCTCTTTGAGCCACTAACAACAGGATCAGCTTGGTAAATCAAACGTTCAGGTGGAATTTCTTCGATGTTGATGCGGTTGCGATGTAAATCGCCATAGAGATTGAGATAGTTTAGTTCAGCCTGGGTTAGTTTTCCTTTTTGAATACCTTTGATCGCTGCATCAACTTGTTCACGAGAGGTCCAACCTGCCAAAGCAACATCCACACAGTTCTGACTTAAAGAATAGCGATATAAATCTGGTACTGAAGGTATCCAGCAGTGTTCTGGTAGATCCTCCGGGGGAGTCCAAAGAACACTCTGCATTCCCGCTGACTTAAACGTCACAATACCCTGTCGCTGGGGGTCTTCGGGAGCTAGATCTGCAAAGACCTTTTGCTGAGCAGTGCGGTGAGCAACATTATGGCGAACCATAGCCACATCTAATAAAGGGCTATTTAGCCACTTTCGGGCAAGATCGTGGTCGTGGAATGACGCACCAATATAGCGCACAGCACCCATTTTTTTGAGACGTTCTGAGGTTTCAAATACTCTTTCTATGGTGCGCTGATACACTGTATTGGGACCGCGTAGATCGTTAGAAATATTCAAGCATTTCTCGAAATTATCCCCATTGTCAGCATCAATCCAACCCCAAAAAAATATATCAATGTAGTCAATTCCCAAGTCTACAAACTGATCGTATAGATAAGTCAATATGGAATCGGGACTCCTGGTCATATAACTTACCGTTGCCAGAACGACCTGCTCTCGAACTGAGGAACCCCGTCCACACAGCTGGCGCAGCGCCCCAGCCATAGAACTGTAGAGATAGTGATGTAGATCGCTAGAGTAAAAAAAGTAGTTGATTCCTTGATCAAAGGCGTAGAGAGTATCCTCACTAGAAATGTGTCCCCCACCACCTAATCCCAGACAGCTCACGGTTAAGTCAGTGCGTCCCAGTTTGCGGTAAAAAGGTAAATCTGACTTTGGGAATTTAACTCTAGCAGAAAGCGCTTCTTGAGCAGGGGATGGGGTGATGGTGGTTGTCAGATCAGTTAACTTCATAAATCTAAGGGAGTATAGATGTCTTCAGATTCGGAATTTAAGTAACACTGCTGCAATTCAATCTCCAACAAAGAGAACTGTTGGAGAATTGCTGCCATGCGAGCTTCTGGAGAATCGTCCCCTTTTTGGTGAGCTTCCAATAAGCCATTAGCAACAATTTGACAGCGGTTCATACCGAAACTTTCTTGGTCAGCAAATTTCTGGTCTGGTTCTTCCGCTAACCCCAATCCTGGCGCTAGGAATTTGGTGAACAGGGGTACTTCTGGCTTAAAATGGGATTGGTGTTCTGTATAAACCTTCTGAAGCACTAACCGCACTGCTTCATAGTCGTTGTTGTCAAAGTAGAGTACTCCTGAGTCGTAGCGGTTGTAATCCTCAGGATTATAGAGAACCTTAAAAGAGAATGGCACCGGGATTTGATTTAACTGTTGCGTCAGGCTACCCATTACCGCCACTGCACCTTCAGCGGTTAAGTTGAAGTAGATGCGGACAATTTCACCTTCACTATCTGGATGCCCATGGTCATAGGTACCCAGATTACCGACTGCCATATAGAATCCGTTTTGTACCAGATTCGGAGGTAGCAAAACCGCAACGTCGTCCCCAACAGCGGGAGATTGTGCTTCTGGTTGTAAATGCTCCTCCGGCTCGATATGTAGAGTTAAACCCCCCTTATTTACTGCCAGGGTACCATCACTTTCTTGCCTTAGCACCAGCCAATCGGGGTCAAAGTAGCCTTCACCAGTATTGCTTTCATCCAATCGTTGGTAGAATTTTAAATCTATCCCCAGGTAAGTATTGTTTTCTAAATTTTGATGCAGTGTCAGGTCATCTGAATCGCCATTGAGGGCTAGACCATCTTTTAGCGAACCGTTGTAGTAAAGCCCGTAGAGAAAACTCCGCAGTTGCAAACTCAGATACTTTTTTTGCAAGTCTAAAGACAATTCCCCAAAGCGTTGTACTGCCTCAGCTGGAAGTTCCAAGGGTTTGTAATCTCGATGGCGAATAGAAAAGTTGGACTCCTGAATCTCAAGCTGCTTTACCATATCTTCTAGGGCAGTTCGCAGCTGCTCAGGTACAGCATCTGGCAGTTGATTTGGTAGTGATTCAAGTAATTGCATGGTTTTGTGGTTTGAAAATTGTTATTTGTTATTGCAAAGGGAGTAGGGAGTAGGGAGTAGGGAGTAGGGAATAGGGAATAGGGAATAGGGAATAGGGAATAGGGAATAGGGAGTCGGGAGTCGGGAGTCGGGAGTCGGGAGTCGGGAGTCGGGAGTCGGGAGTCGGGAGTCGGGAGTCGGGAAAAAATCCTGTTTACTTCATAGCTATGAAAAATGCTATGACTCCCCATCTCCCCATCTCCCCATCTCCCCATCTCCCCATCTCCCCATCTCCCCACACTGTTCCGGTGATCCGCTGTTCCCTACTTTGACTTTAAACTTGGTGCAAGATCTGATTAAGACCAATTAGTTCTGATTCTGAGATACCAAAAACTGTTTGGATGGATGCTTCTGGACGGCATAACAAGCTCTTGGCTACTTGAAGCATGCAGATCCCTGTATTTCCAAAGGATTTCTGGTACTCAATTATTGACTGGATGGTTTGAATCAAGGCTAGACCAGAAAATTGCATCACTCGCTGCAAAAAATTAGGGTAGCGCTCTAAAATTTCAGGAAAGCGATCGCAATAAGTCCGAATCAGGGCAGCTATGGAAGGTTGGATCTGTTCCAGGGGAGTCATCGCTAGATTCAATGCTTCTTCGATATCAATCGACTTACTCACCGCTAGACTACTTAGCCAAATGGTCAGGTAACTGGTGATAATTGAGCCTAAATCAAAGGCTGGGTCTCCCCAACTAGAGCGCTCCCAGTCAATCAGTCTAAGTCCAACGATGCCATCTGACTCTGGGGCTGACGTTGCTTGCTCCCAATCGTTGGGTAACAGGATATTGTTCAACTTCAGGTCATTGTGAACCAGACAACAAGCATCAAAACTATTACTCAGTTTAGCGATCGCTTTTCCGAGGCTATCGTAGCGCTGATAGAGAGCAAAGAATTTCAGACCATCTGCGGGTACTTGACTAAATATTTTCGGACCAATTCGTTCCAAATTCTTGGTCATATTCTGAGCCTGAGCCGGGGATGGAGCTGCTGATTTTTCCGATAAAAAGTCCTGATAGTCCTGACTACCTAAGGTGGCACGATGAATATTAGCTAGCATCGCTCCAATTGAGCTAGCGATCGCTTTCGGAAAGAGATTCTCTTTACCGTAGAACTCGCTTAAGTCTTGATAGTCACTCAGATAGTTAAAAACAATAATCGAATTATCTGGATCGAAATGGAGTACCTCAGGTAGCCAAGACCCCAGGTGATTTACCTCTGGGAATTGTCGTAAAAACTCTTGAGAGCGCCATTCCTTCAAAAACTCACCTACAGTTTCACCGTCTTGGTCATAAGGCTCTTGTTTAACTAGGAGCTTACGACCTTCTGGCAAGGTCAGGAGCAAATTAAAGTTCTTGGCAGGCTTGGGCTCAATTTTACCCAGATCTTTTCGGTGTTCAGTACAGATTCCCTGCTCAATCAGGTACTCGAAAACATTTTTAGAACTTAATAAAAATGCCATAGTTTTTTTAAACTAAAAAAATTAACAAAAAAAATAATTGCTGACGGCTGACAGCTGAACGCCCACGCGTGAGCTAAAAGCTCACGGCTGTTCGCGTAGCGTGCGCCTAGCGCATTAGCTGACACCATCATTAATTATTTATCTTTAGTTATTCAGACCAAAAAGTCAATAGAATCAGCTTTACTTTTTGGACATAAGGTATTGATTAAAGTCTGATGGTTAGGGATTTTTGCAAATCATCAATCGGAGCCACAAGTACTCCGACTGAACTAACTTCTTGCACCATTGTCCATCAGCCCTACAACCCGCCGGTGGTTAAAACGACCGACTAACCGATAAAGTCCATTAAAATAGATAGATCCCCCCCCTTAAAAAAGGGGGGAAACTGAAATCATAATGTGGCCAACATTGATTCCTAGGTCAGAGGAATTGATTGATCAGCCAGGGATTTAAACCCTGGCTGACGACTCACATTAGCGCAAGATATCAGTTACAACCGACTTCGTAAAGAGGGAAATTCCTTTACTTAAGGAACTTAGTGCTTACCTCAGCCACCGGTATTCACCGAGACAACTGAGTTGCCGGTAACGACACTGTTGCTCACGATACTAGCGGTCTCTATACTCTGGACGCTTTGTACAGTCGGGAAACTACCAAAGCTAAAGGAGAAGCGAGAGAACCTTCCTCCTAAAACCATGTCCATTTCTTGACCATCGCTTAGCTCATTCAGGAAGCTTTCGGAGTCTTGGAATAGCTCTGAACCAGCAGGACGAAGTTCAGCGATTTTAATACTAGACATTTTGATTTCTCCTTACTTTCAGATGTTAGTTCTTCAGTTAGCATGCAACTATTCATGACTAGTAAGCTTGCTAACTTCTTAATTTCATAATCGTACCTACAAAACGAAAAGTCAATAGTTTTTATAGTTATTTTTGGACTTAAATCAAGCATATTTTCGACATAAATAAATCATTTTAATCTACTAATACAAGACATAACTTATAGAATTAGTCTTTTATTATTAGACATAAGTAAGTGACTTATATCTTTCTTGAGGATAGCAAGACACAATTCAATTAATTATGTCTTATTTAAACAAAAACTCATCTTTTGTTCAGACATAATTAAAAGATGGATGGCTAGAATAAAAATTGATGAATTAGTTCAACCCTAGTAGTCTGTCAATTGTAAGCATTCAGCTATCAGCTTATGTGCTACGCACACGCGTGCGCGTTCAGCTATCACCCTTGGCCTGTGGCCAGGCTACTTGAGGTGCTTTTGAAGAAAATAAGCTGACCGCTGACCACTGACAGCTGACTGCTGACTGCTTACTGTCAATTTAGTTTTTAGGGTTAGGCCAAGGTGTTACGTATTAGGTATAGTGTCTAGTGCCTCATCCAACTAACGATTGAGTTTAAAATTAAGTAAAATTCAGCAGTATACTATGCAAAGCTTGATTACTATTGACCAGAAAGCTCTTTTTGAACATGTCAGGCTCTCTTGCCAAATTCCTACCTTACTTGAGGGCATCGTTACTTGCAAGATTATTGAGTCAGCAGCAGCAGAGGCTGGGATTCAAGTGGAGCCGGAAGAACTCCAACAGGCAGCAGACGACTTCCGTCTTGCTACTGAACTCCATAACACTGACGAGACTTGGTCGTGGCTGCAAAAACATCATCTATCTCTGGATGATTTTGAAGCATTGATTTATACCAACACCATCGCTGACAAGGTCGCTCAACATCTGTTTAACGATCAAGTTGAGTCTTTTTTTTATGAGCACCAGCTTGATTATGCCGGAGTCGTCATGTACGAAGTGGTTTTGGAAGACGAAGACTTAGCCTGGGAACTCTTTTATGCCTTCAAGGAAGGGGAAATCAGTTTCCATGAGATTGCTCGCCAACATATTCAGGACGTCTCACTGCGCCGCTCTGGGGGATATCGAGGAATACTACAGCGCCAACAACTCAAGCCAGAGATTGCGGCTGCGGTCTTTGCTGCCACTCCGCCCCAGATTCTCCAACCCATTGTGACCTCATCTGGAGTACACCTGATTTTGGTTGAGGAAATCATTCAACCG
>NZ_JAAHIG010000375.1:0-8336 GCF_010692305.1 Moorena sp. SIO4G3
TCCTGTTCCCTGTTCCCTATTCCCTGTTCCCTGTTCCCTGTTCCCTGTTCCCTATTCCCTATTCCCTAAAACCAAAAAAATTGTACCTCACCAAATTTAAAAAGGCTATAGTAAGCTCAAACTAATAATCTCAAAAGATTAAATAGTACATTAACTCAGATGTCAGCTGAGGATTAAGCTCAAGGCGTCGTTGAAGGTCAGCCAGATTACGGTATGGCCCACCATCAAAGCGATTTTGCATGATCGCTCTAGCTAAAAACAAGTCCACTGCTGGAATTTTCGTCAACTGTTCTAGAGATGCGGTGTTAGGGTTGACTAGCCCAGGCGTAACTAAACTCTCAGGATCGTAGTAACAAAACCTCAAAATTGGTTGCAAGGGTATCAGACGTTGTACGGACCAACCTAGGGCAGCTGCCAAATCTTCTAAGCAGCAAAATTGCACACCACTGCTGGTCAGTTCAAAAAGCGTCCGTGCCTGATGGATAGATATCCCTGGCAATCTCAGCCAATCATCCACACCAGCTTGATTGACATCAATGGTGAGCCCCAATTTGGCAGCTACAGCAATTTCTTCTGTAGATTGTAGCCGATAGTAGGGGTCACCCTTTAGCCTCTGCTGAATTGATTGCTGATTCGGGGTTTGTCGAGTCTTGGGTGATAGCCAATCAAAAATTGCCATGAAACTCAAGCAATTAGGTCAAGTAATTGACGACGTTTTTGTTCAAATTCATACTCAGACACTAGTCCCTCCTGACGTAGGCTGTCTAGCTGTCTTAGGGCATCGGCAATTTCCCCTACCTTGGCTGGGTCAATACCAGTTGATGAATTCTCTGAGGAAGATACTGTAGACTCAATACCGAGATTAAAATTCAGGTCAAACTGATCTTGACTTTGTAGTAAATACCACACCCCCTCTATAGCACTGGCAATTCGAGGAATGGGTGTCCAACACAGGAGTAAGTACATTACTCCCCAAAAGGGTTGTCCGAGATAAAATTTGTGTAATCCACAAACGGGGATCACTACCCCACTCAATGCCAGTAGGGAAGCGACTTTGCGGCTTTTTGGCTTGCTCAACATACTTG
This sequence comes from Moorena sp. SIO4G3, assembly GCF_010692305.1. Classification (NCBI taxonomy): domain Bacteria; kingdom Bacillati; phylum Cyanobacteriota; class Cyanophyceae; order Coleofasciculales; family Coleofasciculaceae; genus Moorena; species Moorena sp. SIO4G3. The sequence continues at coordinate 1,086 of NZ_JAAHIG010000375.1, forward strand.
CTTTGACCCGCGTTGAATAGCTTGGTGGAGATCCAAAAACTGTCAATCCTATGTTCCTATAATAATTACTTATCTCGGACTGGAAAGTTAGAGGTTACAGATTATAGGTTGAAGGTTCACAGGTTGAACGCGATTGCGTGGCCTATTGGCCAAGGTTAACAGGTTGAAGGTTAATAGGTTGAAGGTTCACAGGTTGAAGGTTCACAGGTTGAAGGTTCACAGGTTGAAGGTTCACAGGTTGAAGGTTCACAGGTTGAAGGTTCACAGGTTGAAGGTTCACAGGTTGAACGCGCACCCGTGGCCTATGGGCCAAGGTTCACAGGTTGAACGCGCACCCGTGGCCTATGGGCCAAGGTTCACAGGTTGAACGCGCACCCGTGGCCTATGGGCCAAGGTTACGGGTTACAGGTTACAGCTTGCCAGTTATACATGTGGCGCGTGAGTTGTTAGGGCTCTAACTTTCAACCTTGGCCCATAGGCCACGCTACGCTAACAACGGTCTAACCTGTAACCGTTTAACCTTCAACCTGTAACCGTTTAACCTTCAACCTGTAACCGTTTAACCTTCAACCTGTAACCGTTTAACCTTAAACCTTCAACGGACTAATACGGAAAACCGAATTTTGTCCAGGTTTAACGCTACATTAAAATGTGACTAGAAGCGGCGATTGAGTACAACCAAACCGGTTGACAGGTAAGAGCAATGGGTTTTTTTGATTCGGAAATTGTCCAAAAAGAGGCAAAACAGCTGTTTGAAGATTACCAAGACCTGATTAAATTGGGCAACGACTATGGCAAATTTGACCGTGAAGGCAAAAAGATTTTCATCGATCAGATGGAACAGATGATGGAGCGCTATCGAATTTTTATGAAGCGCTTCGAGTTATCCGATGACTTCATGGCTCAGATGACCATAGAGCAGCTCAATACTCAGTTAGGTCAGTTTGGGATCACCCCTCAGCAGATGTTTGACCAGATGAACATGACATTGGAGCGGATGAAGTCAGACGTAGAGAAGCAATCGTAGTAGGGCATGCCTTTGGTGGAGGTGGGGATACATCGACATCCCCCAAGACAGCAGCTGATAACTGAGGGTCTTAGGCTGAATGCCCATAGTGCGTCAGTAGGGAGCCGCCAACGATGACGGCTGATATCCCTATTTTATCTAGAATTTATCTGGATCGAGGACGCTTAAATTTTGAGGGTCGAGGGAAGTATCTCACTGGTTCCCTCCGCAAAGCCTGAAGCATAAAACTCCGCCAGATCGGTGCGGCATAACCGCCACCTGTTACCCCTCGCCCAAGGGGTCGGTTGTTGTCTCGACCAATCCAAACTGCGGTAGCCATCTGGGGTACATATCCCACAAACCATACATCTCGCTCTGAAGAGGTTGTTCCGGTTTTACCTGCCGCCTGACGCCCGATGTGGGCAGATTTTCCGGTACCTCCGTTAATGACACCGGTTAGGGTATGGTTAAGGGAAGAAACCGCCCATTGATCTAGCACCAGCTTAGGCTTAGGGGTATTATCTAGCAGCACATTGCCTTTACTATCGGTCACTCGGACAATTAAGGTAGTGTCAGAGTGCCAGCCATTATTGGCAAAGGTAGCATAGGCTCCTGCCATTTCCAATGGTGTTACCCCAACTGACCCTAGGGGTAAGGATAACACTGGTTGCATGGGACTCTTAATTCCAAGGGTCTTAACCACATCAACGACTTTATCTAGTCCCACTCTCCTGCCAATCTTCACCGCTGGCACATTGCTTGATTGAACAATGGCGGTGCGGATACTCATGGCACCAGAGTAGCCACCACCATAGTTTTTGGGTCTGTAATAGCCTCTACCATCTCGATAGCGAACGGGGGTATCGTAAACAGTGGAACCAGGGGCATATTTACCTGTGGCAAAGGCCGTATAGTAAACAAATGGCTTAAAGGATGACCCAGGCTGACGTCGAGCTTGAGTAGCACGGTTGAATTTGCTCTTTTCATAGCTGTACCCCCCGACTATCGCTTTCACAAAATGGGTACGGGGGTCAACAGCGGCTAATGCCACCTGATTATCGTAAAGTCCACGGCGACGCAGGGTGTAATGAGCACGATTAACGGTCTTTTCTGCCATTTTTTGGAAGTAGTAGTCAACCGTGGTCTGAACTCGCATTCCGCCCTTGGTGACCGCCTCCTGACCAAATCGCTCTTTTAACTCCACCACCACAGCTTCTGTGACGAAAGGTAATTTACTGGTCGTCCAGGAAGTACTTTTGCCAATTAACAGGGGCTGTTCCTTGGCTTCTTTTTCTTGGGCTGCTGTAATCCATCCTAAATCCCGCATCCGCCTTAATACAACCGCTTGTCGCTCTTTAGCTCTAGAGTAGTTGCTGAAGGGACTGTATTCTTCTGGGGACTGGATTAGCCCTGCCAACATCGCTGACTCGGCTAAGGATAGCTCAGACGCTGGCTTAACAAAGTAGCTTCGGGCAGCTGTTTCAATGCCATAGTTATTGTGACCCCAATAGATTTGATTGAGGTACAATTCCAAAATCTCGTCTTTAGAGAAGATTTGCTCAACTCGGATAGCGAGTACAGCTTCAGTGATTTTGCGGCTAAAGGTGCGTTGCCGAGTCAGAAACAGGTTTTTCACCAACTGCATGGTGATCGTAGAACCTCCCTCTACTACTGTCCCCTGCCTCCAGTTGGCTAAGAAAGCACGACCGACGCTATTGGGGTTAACCCCATAGTGCATAAAGAAGCGACTGTCTTCTATAGCTAGTACAGCTCGCTTGAGTTGAGGGTTGATTTGGCCGAATTCGACCACTTCCCGATTCGCTTCCCCATGAAGGCTAACTAAAGGTCTACCCTTGACATCGTAAATGTAAGTTGTTTCTGTCGGTGTGTAGTTCCGGAGCATGCGCACATCTGGCAGGTTACGGAAGCTAGTCGCTAAGCCCACAAGTCCACCAGCTACAATCGAGCTAGCTAACATGGTAACCCCGAGGATAGTCCCTCCAGTTACTTGAGCCACCCCTTGCACAAACTGCAATACTTGTGAAGGCTTTTTTTTCCGATTTTTCCGATCTTGTGGTTGTGGAATAGTGCTAGATGACACGGTGATTTCATTTCCTTACTAAAGAACAGACATGTAAGCTAGGGGCTGTGCTTGGGGTGTTTTTTTTACTTTCTCTAAGTACCTTTCTATAAGACAATTCCAGAGATTGGTGGGCAGAGCAGGAATGTCTAGGACAATTATTTCTCGGTAAATTCCGGCAGTTACTTGCAAAAACTGTAAGTGTATCCATCTTTTCGGTGTATTGCTGATATATCTTGAGGGTTGCAACTTTTATAGCCCTTCATTCCTAACGGGGTAAATCCAAAGCTGCCTTTACTTCTAGGAGTTACCTTGCCTATACCTAGTCTTTGATGTTTGGCTATGTCTCCAGTGACCCAGCCCTTAATTGGTTTTAATGGATTGTGCCTGACGGGGTAACCGTACTTGTTGAGTGCTGCTTTTTGTCTGCCTCCCTGCCCTTTGCAAGTAACTAACAGTGGCTGAGACGTTTTCAAGACTAAGGTCCCAATATCCCCAACGCAAGCAGCATCAATAAGCGTGCTCCTTAGGAAGACCTAGTCTAGTCCGGTTGTACTTGGTCTGCGCTCCGGTTCCAGTAACTACAAACTTGATATTTTGGAGTACTTTCACTAACTTGTTACGAGTTGCATTTACCGCTGCCGCATCCTTTAATGGTTGTTTGGCTTTAGTTTTGATTTTTTGGAGTAAACTTGGCTTCTTTTTTAGGAATTCCTCTATAGGTTTGTTTCCTTTTCGTTGATTACATTTTTCGCAGGCTAAGCAGAGATTATTGACTCGATTACTTCCACCAAATGACTTTGGGTGAATGTGCTCGATCTGCAAGGGAACAGACTGTTTACCGCAATAGGTACATTCTCTTCCCCATTTCTCAAGTAAGTACTCCCTAACTTCGTAGCCAGCTAGTTCACCTTGTTGGTACTGAATACCATTGATTTCGGGATTCTGCATTTTCTGGGTATCAAACTTAACTCTTTCGACCCAAATTTCATTGACCGGACAAAACTTGGTTAATCGCTTTACCCACGTTTCAATAGTCGAAACCCTGTGTTCTAGGCTGGGTGGGAGCCAACCCTCTGAACGTTTGCGATTAAAAAACCGTGGCTTTCTGTAACGGGTGTGACGATTACGTCTTCGGTGCCTTACAGCTTTTCTAGACTCTAATTTTTTCTTGATCTTCCCTCCTCTATGTTCTAACTCCATTCCCCAAATGATTTGGTTGTTTTGGACTAGAGCAAATCCAGTTGTTTTGCTACCAGGATCAATCTTAATTTGACAAGGTGATACAATTGGATTATCAATCGCTGTTTTTAAGATGATCGTGAACGGGTACATCCGAAAAACAGCAGCTTTACCTTTGTCTAACAACCGACGAGCTTTCTTTGGTGGAATAGGGTTTAATGGCTGCTTGTTTGTGTCAATAACAAATACATAGTTTGGCATTTTTAGTGCTCTCAATTTGGTAATGTGTTCCTTGACAATGTTGGGATGGCTTGTTGGGCTAACCACACATTTGCCTTTGTCTTAATGATTAGCGACAGAGCCAGAAGCTGGAGTTCACCTCTGGGTGTCATAACCAAACCAACGTAGGAATCGCACCTGAGTCTGCATCCTAGTTGGTAATCCCGAAGATTACCGGGAATTCCCTAGGCTTTGGCTAGGAGGATTACTTACAAGTCTTGACCATCGAATTTCTTAATAATGCCAGGAGGTTATGGATAAGTGTCAAGCCCTATAAGTAAGCTTCAACTTCAGCTTCAACTACTGTAGCTATAAATAATTTTTGAATTAGGGTTAATTCCAGCCAATTCATACCATTTTGTATTCTACGACGGTCATTTACCGTCTTGATGCAGTCCCTGTGGTAGATTCATCCACCGATTGAACCCTCTAGATGCTAAAGCATGGGGCATTTAATCGCTATCTTACAAGCGACTGCATCAAGAAGAGTGGGCTTAATCGCCATCTCGTAACGGTTGTCAACGGCGTTTTGTATAATAGTTAGCGGCATTTTGACATGGCCCATGGCAAGTGTCGGTCTGGCTACGGATCCTTAGAATAAATTTAAACCATATGTATTAACATAGTGAATTGCCAACCATAGTCCCAACCGATGTCAAATTTTGAAATCCCCCTTTCTAACGAGCTAGCTTGGCTAGACAGAGGTACCAGTGAAATTTTTCCCCTACAACCGGATTCTCAGGACCCGAGTGAAAATCTAGCTATTCGGCTCAAGCAAGCTGAGCGTCCCTTACGGGTCAAGTTAGGTATAGACCCAACCGGTGCGGATCTCCATGTAGGTCATAGTATCCCAGTCAGAAAGCTACGGGCATTCCAAGATGCTGGTCATACCGCTGTCTTAATTATTGGTGACTTTACCGCTAGAATCGGTGACCCTACTGGGAAGTCTGAGGTGCGTCGCCAGTTGACACCAGCTCAGGTCAAGCAAAATGCTGAAACTTATCTGTCACAGGTGCGCCCTATTCTAGATTTTGACACCCCAGGACGGCTAGAAATTCGCTATAACTCTGAGTGGCTTAACCAGTTGGATTTGTCTGAGATTATTGAGTTGTTAGCCACTATGACCGTAGGGCAAATGCTGGCTAAGGAAGGGTTTGCTGAACGCTATCAACAACAAAATCCTATTTTCCTCCATGAGTTTCTCTACCCATTGATGCAGGGCTATGATTCTGTGGCAGTTAAGGCTGATGTGGAGTTAGGGGGAACTGACCAAAAGTTTAATATTGCCTTGGGACGGGATTTACAACGGCATTTTGGACAATCTCCCCAGTTCGGCTTACTGCTGCCAATTTTGATTGGGACGGATGGGATACAGAAAATGTCTAAGTCTTTGGGGAATTATGTTGGCTTGTCAGATGATCCCCTGACCATGTACTCGAAGCTGGAGGGCACACCAGATCATCTGTTAAAGCAATATTTTGAGCTGTTGACTGATGTGCCATTGGATCAGCTTCCAGCACAGCCACGGGAGCAGCAAAAGCAATTGGCTCTGACTATTGTGACCCAATATCACGGTGAAGCAGCAGCAAAAGAAGCTCAGCAGGCAGCACTGAACTTAGTAAAGGGTAGCACTACTGGTACGGGGGATTCTGTGCCAGAATTTTCATTGTCTTCTGTGGAGTTTCCCGCTAAGTTGTTCTATATCCTTAAAGAATCAGGTTTGTGCCAAAGTAGTGGCGAAGGAAGGCGACAGATTCAAGGGGGAGGTGTTAAGTTGGATGGCGATCGCATTTCAGTGGTTGACCAGACCTTTGATTCCCCTGATCAATTGGTGGGAAAGGTTTTGCAGGTGGGGAAAAAGAAGTTTGCCCGTTTAGTTAGTTGAAGGTATCAATGAAGGTTAGAAGGTTAGGAGGTTAGGAGGTTAGAAGGTTAGAAGGTTAGAAGGTTAGTAGGTTAGAAGGTTAGGAGGTTAGGAGGTTAGGAGGTTGAAAGTTGAAGATCGGATTATTGTTCCTTTGGATGTGCCGAGCAAAGAAGATGCGATCGCATTAGTGGAACAGTTGCCTGAGGTTAGCTTTTGGAAAGTAGGGCTGGAACTGTTTGTGAGCACTGGTCCTGAGATTATTCATGCTCTCAAACATCGGCAAAAGCGGATATTTCTGGATCTTAAATTTCACGATATCCCCAATACGGTAGCTGGAGCAACAAGGGTTGCAGCCGCCTATGGTGTGGACTTAATCACCATTCATGCCGTTGCTGGTCGCAATGCTCTTAAACGAGCGGCTGAAGCGGCAGTTGAGGGAGCTTTGACAGCGGGATGTCCCCCCCCAAAGTTAATTGGTATTACTCTACTCACCAGTCTCAATTCCCGGGATTTGGCCTTTGACCTGAAAATTCCGATCGAGTTGCCCGAATTTGTCTTACAAATGGCACTACTAGCTCAAGAGTCAGGTTTGAATGGGGCAGTGTGCTCCCCCATGGAAGTTTCACAGCTAAGACAGGTGTGTGGTGATGATTTTCTCCTGGTTTGTCCAGGAGTACGCCCCCAATGGTCCGAACAAGGTGATCAACGACGGGCAATGACCCCACTAGCTGCTCTACAAGCCGGTGCAGATTACCTAGTCATAGGGCGACCAATTACCGCTGCTGACGACCCAGTCGCTGCCTGGAATAGGATTTGTGAGGAATTAGCTGTTACTGG
>NZ_JAAHIG010000376.1:0-8313 GCF_010692305.1 Moorena sp. SIO4G3
CTTCAGTATTAGCAGCAGGATTGAAACTAACTCTCTGCTGCGTACGCACCTCAAAGTTGTCTAATTTATCGTTAGTTAAATCTAATAATGGTAATTCATCATTAACAGCAAAGGTCGGTAAGTCTCCAACTTGGATATCGAGATCAGGTGCGTAAGCAATGTCAGTATCTGACTGAGTTTCTGGTATCGGTCTAGTTTGTCTAGCTTCTCGATTAACTCTCTTGTTAAGACTAACCCTTTGGGGCGTACCCAGCTCAAGGTTATCTAACTTATCGTTAGTTAAATCTAATAATGGTAATTCACCACTAACTTCAAAGTTAGGTAAGTCTCCCACTTGGATATCGATACCAGGTACATAAGCAATGTCAGTATCTGACTGAGTTTCTGGTATCGGTATAGTTTGTTTAGCTTCAGTATTAGCAGTAGGATTGAGACTAACCCTTTGGGGCGTACGCAGTTGAAGGTTGTCTAACTTATCGTTAGTTAAATCTATCTTCGGTAATTCACGATTAACTTCAAAGTTAGGTAATTTTCCCTGTTGGAAGTCGATACCAGGTGCATAAGCAATCTCTTGATCTGACTGACTTGCTGGTATCGGTATAGTTTGTTTAGCTTCAGTATTGATACTGGGATTAAGACTAACCCTTTGGGGCGTACGCAGTTGAAGGTTGTCTAATTTATCGTTAGTTAAATCTATCTTCGGTAATTCACGATTAACCCCAAACTCAGGTAATTGTCCCTGTTGGAAATCGATACTAGCTGCGATTGTAATCTCAGTAGATGACCGACTTGCTGGTATCGGTATAGTTTGTCTAGCTTCTCGATTAACTCTCTTGTTGAGACTAACCCGTTGGGGCGTACGCAGTTGGAGATTATCTAACTTATCGTTAGTTAAATCTATCTTCGGTAATTCACGATTAACCGCAAACTCAGGTAAATCTCCCTGTTGGAAGTCGATACTAGCTGCGATTGTAATCTCTTGATTTGACTGAGTTTCTGGTATCGGTATAGTTTGTCTAGCTTCTCGATTAACTCTCTTGTTGAGACTAACCCGTTGGGGCGTACGCAGTTGGAGATTGTCTAACTTATTGTTAGTTAAATCTATCTTAGGGAATTGCTCACGATTAACCCCAAACTCAGGTAATTGTCCCTGTTGGAAATCGATACTAGCTGCGATTGTAATTTCAGTAGATGACTGACTTGGTGCGTTCGCGTAGCGTGACCTATGGTCAATCGGTATAGTTTTTCTAGGTTCAGTATTGATACTGGGATTGAGACTAACCCTTTGCTGTTGTTTCAGGTCTAGATTAGCAAGTAGAGCTTTTGGTGAATTTAGCTGAGGTAGTTGACCAGGCAGTAGGTCAAAACTAGATAGCGAACCTTTACTCAAGTCCACTACAGGTGCGAGGGCGATATGTGAGGATGGCTCTGTCTGTGGGATTGGTGAAGGAGTCAGAGTGGAGTTGAAACTAACGATAGGTTCTCGTTTCCAGTTGAGCCTAGGGACTTGATCTGAGCTCAAATCAAAGCTAGGAAATTGTCCATCGTTGATGTTAAAACTCGAAGACTGTCTCAGAGCAATTGTTGTTGATAGCTCATTTTGGTTTAGGGAGGGAACCAGACCGGGATTGAAACTGAGGATAGGTTCTTGTTTGAGATCAAGGCTAGGTAGTTGACTTGGCTTCAGGTCAATGACTGGTAATTTATCCTCTGCTGCTTGGGTTGATTCAGCTTCAGCGATCGCAGGATACAGCACCATGGTGACGCTACCAGCGATCGCTCCCATTAGCTGTAGTTTACAAGATATGTTATAATTATTAATTAATTTCATTGCTGATCCTCTTCGTTGAAGGTCGGGGTGACTGCAAAGTTCATGCGCGCCATACCACCAGGCTCTAAACGCACGAGTCTCGATTGACTGTTGCCTTCATTGAAATGGGTATTGGGAGCTAGGGTGTAACCTGGAAGGCTAGTCAGGTCTAAAGCTCCAGTGTGGTATCCTGGTAGAACGTTCTTAACCGAGAACAGACCATTGGCATCAGTGGTAATTCGGTTACCGTTTTCCATGAAGATCACCGCATTAGGAACTCCCGGTTCTCCTGGTTGCTGATGACCATCAAAGTTTTTGTCTACAAATACTCGACCTAGTAAGGTACCGCAGTCCGAAATAATGCCAGGATCAATTCGTACTCGATGAACCGCTGGACCATCTTTGATATCCCAACCGTTGTCATCCCGTTCCGCAGCAACAATAGCTGAGTTCTCCCCGTCACCCCGAATGCCATCTGGAGTGACTTGCACCCCATAAGCAATGTTCAATACTCCACCTTCTGGAATTGGCTCTGCTGCCCTGAAAGTAATTCTTGCCCCATCTTGTGTGGTTTCAATCTCCACTGATTCTTGCTGTAACTCGCCCCGGACAGAATCTTCCACGAATTTGAATCCTAGGGGTAAGTCATCAGTGACTACAATGTCAACTACAGCACTACTGGCTAGATTGCGCACAGAGAGGCGATAGATGATAGTATCTCCTGGTTCAGCGGTAGCTCGGTCTGCGCTCTTGGTAATCCGAATCGATTCAAGGTCACAAATACCGGTATCTACATTCAACAATCCCAAAACCAGACCTTCCCGTTCCGCATTCCGAATCAGGAATTCACCCTGTACCTCTGTGGGATTGGCATCGGTACTAATCGGTAGACCATCTATAGAAGTAGCAGAATAGGAAACTATACTTTGCGCTTCATCAACATTAGTGATCGTCAGCCGAATCCGCCGTTGCAGGAAGTTGCTATTACTGGGTGGATTAACCACCAAAATGTAGCTTCGACCTTGGTCTAACTGACCTCGGTCTCGATCAAACAGAAAGCTATATCTACCTCGGTTTTCATTGTCCTCATTAGTAACGAAATAGGGATTAGCATTAGTAGTATTAGGTTGAATCCCTTCAGGAATATTGTTATTGGGGTCATCGGGAACTTCAGTGGTGGTAAGTTCTACAATATTCAAGAATCCTGTAGGGTCATTGGGGTCTGGATCAAATAAGCCAACGCTAAATCCGGTATAATCATCCAACAGTTCATTGTCACAACCCCGGATTTCCCCAAACGGGTCAATCAGTTCCAAACTGGGGTCTGGTGTAGGAGCTATAGTAGCTATGGTCTGTTGTGCGGTTTGTTGCGAGGTATTGTCTTGACCGCAATTACTGCTAAACCCTAGGGCTATAGTTTGCTCATCGTTGTCTTCAGCAGCATTAACTGCCACTTGCACATTCAGCACCACCTCCTGCCCAGGCTCGATTGTCAGGGTTTCCGGGGTTTCCTCCAAACCCTCAACAGTAACATTGCCAATGGAGGCTGAACCGACTAAGCCACTTTGAGCAATCACATTAGCTTGAGGAGTTTCTACTTCAATCGCTGCCTCCCCAGTGTTAAGCAAGGCATAACGGAAACTGACAATATCTCCCGATTGCACCCGCGACCCTTGACCAGACTGAATGTTTTGTAGGTCTTGCTCAAGAGAGTCTTTAGCTTGGATCAAGAGTTGTTGTTGTTCAGGGATAGCATTGAGGGCTTCATCAAATGCTTGCTGGCGAATCTCTGTAAAAGTAGTGGTACTCAAGTCAGTTGGAATTAAACCAGCTGCTGTATTTTGGGCAGTTGCGGCATCGGCTTCAGCAATACCAATGGATTCTAAGCCCTGTTGAGCTAGTCCAGTAAACACTAGAGCTATGACTTGATCCGTCTGACTATTCTCCCCATTTAAGAGTGCAGCTTTATTCGGTATCGCTTCTTCAATAGCTGTTTTAGCAGCAGTGATGACTTGATCAGCAGTAGTGTCAGTGGATGAATTAGCAAAACTCATTACTGCTTGGATACTGGCATTGCTGGCTTCTTCTGAAGTAAAGCCCAAAGTTACTAATTCATCTTCCAGGGCATCAGTCATAGCACCTAAGCCAAACACCAACTGGCCTTCCCCATCTTGAATCCCCTGAGATACCAGATTGAGAGTTCCTTGTTTAGAGGTTTCACTTTTGACTTTGGCAGAAGTACCAGTAATGAACAACTCACTAGGTCGAGAGAATCTTCCCCTTGGACCACGAGGCATTTGGTACCGATAAGTGACTTGATTGATCACAGTTGCTGCTACTGTTTCAGGAGCTGTACACTGTAGCGGTGTCTGACCAGTTGTGGCTGAAATTTCTGCTGGCTGAGTTTGCGACAGTACTGGTGGAGATGTTGGTAAGACACCTCCTATCAAAGCTGTTGCTAGCAGCTTTGGGAAACGCTTCTTCCAGTAAGGGGTTGATTTGCACATTTTGATAGTAAATCACTGGATAGTTTTGTTAAGTTAAATTGCTTTTTTTGATTAAATTTTAAATTTAGGTGATTTTTTTATATAAAAAACGCAAATTTAAGCAAAAAATAGCGCAATTTGCGCTGATTTTTTTTTGTGCAGTATTTATGTTTTTTTTAAATACTTATTAGGCTATATACTTTAGGTTTTATGCTGTATTCAGATCTATTCTGAAGCGAAATAGCTACAAAAGCGAGGCGTAAACTGCTGATTTTTTACTAAAGCATAATCAGTATTAATGCGGAGTTGTATAGCGCTACGCGCAAGTCAGAAGTTAGAAGTCAGAAGTCAGAAGTAAGCTATGACTAAGTTTCAGAGTTTAGGAATGTCCTAAGCTTAATGCGTAGTGCTATATTTAGCAAAATAAAAACTGTTACAACGTCAAAAATGAGTAATATTTCTCAGGGGGTAACAAGCTAATTGAAAATATTACAGGGGTTAGGTTTTAGGGGTTAGGTGTTAGGTAAAATTGTCAAGCGGGATGGATTATTAAAACTATCATTGACGAAGTATGCGTGAAAATTGCTTCAATTGCTGGGAAATACAAATGACTCATTGCTGTAATTTACCCAATACCTAAAACCTAAAACCTAAAACCTAAAACCTAAAACCTAAAACCTATATAGGTTTGAGCTTTGTTGTCACCCCGTGAGGTAATATTTGCTATTGAAGAAATTATTTAATTGCCTATAATTAGGTTATTATAATAACCTAATTATCAGCTTAAGTGATTAGTCATTAGTCTTGATTTATGAGTTTTAATTTATAATTCATTTGTAATTAAGAAGATTTTATGGGTATTTACAAATGACTAATTACTAATGACTAAGCACTAATCGTTACTTGTTAATTACTAGCGAACAGTGACATCATAAGATGCTTCTAAAATTGCTTTGGGATCGAGAGCTTCTGGAAACTCAAAGCGAACGTGAGTGTAGGCTGAACCAGGGGCAGGTTTAGTTTCTACCGTGCCATCTTCAAGGGTGACTTCAATAGTAGGTTGTTCTATAAAAGTCTCTCCATTATCAATGCTGTAAGTTATCGTTGCTCCATTGCTGTTGCTAGCGGAATCAAGGATATACATGGTAGCGCGGGGAATAGGTTGGGTAACCATCAGATTGTCAGCCTCCACTTCCCCAGAATTTTCACCTTTGACAGTGTAACGAAGGGTATCTCCTGGTTTGACAATGGCTTTGTTCTCTAGGGCTTGCCAAGTAATATTTTCTTTACCTTCAGTATCAACTTCTACTATCTTCTTCTTAGCCACTAATTTCAACTGCACTTTGGGGCGCATGATGTTTTGGACAATCACTTCCCCAGCTTCCTGTAAACCAGCTAATACAGGAGTCTTACCTACAAAAGGCACAGCAACAATTAATGCGATCGCACCCAGACCTAGAATTGATGAACGTTTCATTTGCAATAAACCTCTTGATAATTACAACAATTTTATAGAACGCTGAAGGTTGAAGGGTGAAGTATGAAGGGTGAAGTAGGAAGGCTTTTAGCCGGATAGCTTGGATCCATCTCACTTTTGCTGTTTGATCCAGTGGGTGGAACAGGCATCTTGGTGGAACAGGCATCTTGGTGGAACGGGCATCTTGCCCGTTCCATTCCCAGGCGGCCTATCTCCACAGTGGGAACCCAGAAAATCAGGACTCCCCCTTGGGTGGTGCGTTACGGGGCGGGCTGTTCCCACACTGGCGCTCGGTGTTGAACATGATGGCAAGCCCGCCCTAACGCACCCTACGCAAGTTTTGCCTTTTGCCTCTTGCCTCTTGCCAATGCCATTGCGCGTAGCGCTATACTTCCTACTTCAGAGCATCAAGGATTAGTCAACCTTACGACGGAAGACAAAGGATCCATTGTCCCCAGGAGCAACAGTACCAACTTCATTGACGTACCTAGTCACTTCTTCACCGCTAGCTGGGTCACTATTTCCAAAGGATAAGGTATTATTGAAGTACTCCACAGTACCCTGAGATGGTTCAGTTCCCTGCTCGTGAGTGGTGATAGTAACCCAGTTGTTAGGAGCTTTGTCCCCATCCTCAGTAATGGTGAAGTTGTTAGCATCCAAAACTACGTTACCAGCACCCACTAGTGGTTCAGAGATATTGGTGTAGGTGATTCGGTACTCGATAAACTGACCAGGCTTAGCTCGTTCTGTGAGGGTACCTTCCTGATCACCTGTGGGATCTCCGCCGGTGAAGTCCTGAATCACTGTTACACCATCAGTATCCAGAATCCGAGCTTCTTTCACCATCTGCATGTAGCCAGTGTAGACCCGGTCAACAGTGATGTTGAAGACGGTTTCCTGAGTGACATCAAAGTCTCCGTTCGGGTTGTTGTCCACAAAGGCAACAATCGGAATCCCGTAACCTTGAACTTGAGCTGTATTAGCAGGTAAGTCAACAATTACCTCGTAATCCAATTGCTGACCTGGTGTGAGAGTACCAACATTAACCGCTGGATCATCGGTGGTAAAACCGTCCTCTTCATTGTAGGTGTAGGTTGCTTCCTGAACATCACCTGTATCTGGGGTGTACTTGATCGTGACCTCAGTGCCATTAGGAATCTGGTTATCTGCTCCAAAGTCTACTGGAGTGGTGAATGCCGCAACAGCAGGGTCATTAGTCGCCGCAGTACCGTCTGAAGGCGCAATTGGCAACAAGGTGACGTTATCTAAATTAGTAGTATTGCGGTTCTCAACGGTATTGTTGAAGATGACCTCACCTGGATCTGGAATGGGCTGACCCTGAGCTAATCCAGCTGGAATAGTTGTGGACTGGTTAGTGAAGTCATCATTGTCATTGGTTGGACCAATGGCGTTGGGTCGATCCTCTGGACCATTGAGGATTTGACTATCAGGGGTAATCTCTGCAGTAATGGTAACTACAGTGTCTTCACCCTTAGGTCCTTCACCGGTGTTGTCATTGTCTTCATCAACACCATCAGCACTGGGATTGGCAATACCAAGGTCTGTAGCTGGGTTGAAGTCGGTACCGCTATCATCCGGTGGTGTACCATCATCATTGTAGTTGTTGGGATTTTGGTCACCGGATTCATCGTAGACCACTTCATCCGTTGGATCACCGACAGTTTCACCAAATGCCTGAGCAATGTTAGCGACTTCACCACCAGCAACGGGTAAGCCACTGGTGATCACACCAAAGGTTAAGCCAATGGGACCTTCAGTGGAGGTTCCTGCAGTAATAGGACCTTCAGCAATGAAACCAATGCGCTTAACATCACTAGCATTAGCTGGCTGGGTAGTAGACCAATCTACGCTCAGGGCGTCACGACCAGTCACCGCTGGGTCATCAGTAGAGTAGACCACTGTCCAGCCATCTGGCGCAGTAGGCGTTACTGCAGGATCAAATTCTGTATTTTCGGGAATGACATCAGAAACCAAGACCCGCTGGACTGGCGCACCATCAACGGTAATGGTAGTTCCTTCGAGATCCGCAGCTTGGAAATTAATCGCTGGGTTAGAGGATTCAACCCGGAAGTCTAAGTGATAAGTAATTTTATCATCGCTAGCATTCTCAGGCGTACCATTGTTATCAACTAGATCAATAGTATTCGGACCTTCGATTCGCTTGAGAACAGTGATGGTGGCTAGTTCCTTAATCTCTGTAGAGAGTAAGACCTCTTGGAACGCAGCACCTTCACGCTCACCATTGACCGGAGGATCACCTTCAGCATTTACGGTAGTAACCTCGTTAGGATTGGAACCATCATCAGCATCCGGCTGGTTATCGGTAGCAGGACTATTGTCGTTAGGTCCGGTATCACCTAACTGGACATTAATCGGAGCCCCTGCTTCATCTACAATAACCGTACCTTCAACCCGTACCTTAATGCTCTGATCAGCACGAATGGGAGTGGTTGTAGTAAAACCAGCTGCTGGAATAGTTGTCTCGAAAGTGCCATCCCCATCCAAGTCAGCTGTCACTA
>NZ_JAAHIG010000377.1:0-8291 GCF_010692305.1 Moorena sp. SIO4G3
GCGTATATGGAGGCATTCCCTTCAGCGCTACACGAAGCTCTGGCGATCGGGGGAGATGGGGAGATGGGGAGAGGGGGGGATGGGGAGATGGGGAGATGGGGAGATAAAGAGATAGGGAGATGGGGAGATGGGGAGATAAATAGATGAGGAGATGGGGAGATGGGGAGATGGGGAGATAAAGAGATAGGGAGATGGGGAGATGGGGAGATAAATAGATGAGTAGCCGTAGTTTGCAGAATTGGAATCAGTAACACTAGTCTGACTTGGGACTTTTTTTTTGGGCAACTTTTTTGGGTGGTATGGGATTATTGTGTCTTGAGTACCTGTTCACAATCTCTTGATCACATCTTTAAGATTTAATTTATCGATAAATATTTTTATCAAGTTGATCAAGGTCTACTATAATAATCGAAGCTAAAAAAGAATCTTTCTCAAGTTTAACCCCATGACAATTAATCGACGCAAAATACTACAAATTACTGCTGTGGGTGGTTTAGGCACCCTAGCGGCTTCTAGTCTAATTCGCCCTGGTTCAAGCAAGGAGTTAATTGCAGCAGCTGGTAGGGATCCCTATGCTGCAGAGGTTGATCAGGGCTTAAGGTATTTCCGACAACAAGCTCAAGTACAGCTACCTCTTGTCGAAGACTTAGTGAAAGCAATTCGCAGTGGCAATTTGGAAAATGCCAAAGACGCCTATGTCAAAGCCCGTCCTCCTTACGAGCAAATCGAAACCTACGCAGCCAGCTTTGAAGAAACTGACCGGGATATTGATGCTCGCCCCTCTGCTTTTGATGGTGGGGAGGATAACCCAGAATTTAAGGGATTTCACCGGATCGAAGTTCTCTTGTACCGGGAAGGGAAGGTGAAACCAGCGCTCCCTTATGCTAAAGAGTTGGTCGAGAGCGTCAAAACCCTAATCAAAGATTTAGATCGGCGGCAGAACTTCAATTCCACCTTGAACTTTGAGGGGATGATTGCTTTGGCGACAGAAGTAGTAGCCAAGAAGATTTGTGGCGAAGAAGAAACTTGGTCGGATCAGAGCCTGTTAATCTTCTCAGATAACTGGATCGGAATTTTCAGCCAGTATGCTCCCTATTCAGCAAAAGTGGCAGACAAAGACCCCAGTGTGGATCAAGAGGTTAAGGCAGCTTATAAAGCAGCAAAAGGCAAGCTTAAACCTTACTTCACCCAGGGCGAAGTTGCAGCTCAACCCTATAGTTCTCTCGACATTAGTCAGCGAAAAGATATTGTAGACGTCGGCTATAGGTTCCGCAGAGCGTTGGTCAAAGCAGCAAAGGTTTTAGAAATACCCGTTGGTTTCGAAGTTTAGGGAACGGTGGCACGGTGGCACAGTGTTAGCTGTTGGGTTTTGAGTTCATGGTTTTTGCCCTTAATCCTACTTATGCCTAAT
The DNA here is from genome assembly GCF_010692305.1 of Moorena sp. SIO4G3. Lineage (NCBI taxonomy): Bacteria > Bacillati > Cyanobacteriota > Cyanophyceae > Coleofasciculales > Coleofasciculaceae > Moorena > Moorena sp. SIO4G3. The sequence goes on from NZ_JAAHIG010000377.1 coordinate 1,412, forward strand.
ACCACCTAAGACGATCATGCCTATTCCGGTAAACGAGAAGCAAAAAGCGCGGCAGAGAGTAGTAAATATAATCTCTGCCGCGATTATGGCTCGTAATCAGACATAAGAGAAGATGTCTAGGATAGACATTATACGTATTGCTAAAATTTGTCAAGTGTTACCAAAGGGTCTATTATAGAATTTGTGATCACATTAAACCGATAAGGGTGGTTAGACCCATAGGCCATTAGATCAAGGACCACTGACACTTCCGTCCGTTACTAAACCATAAATATAGCGCTAAACAGGATAAAAAATTACTATCTGTAGTGTATAAGGTGGCTAAGCCCTAAGTTTTCCTAAATCATCGTTAAATTGTACGATTTCAATAATAGCTCAGATATATAAGTCAAGTTTGAGCTGACTGACAGCAGTATATATTCCTATTTTAACAGCATTTTAGCCAACTATTAGAAAAACTAATGATAAAACTTATTTATAAAATAAAAACTGATGATAGGCGTTGACAACAATTTTGGGTAATTTTGGATTAGCTTAAATCCCTGTAACTTTTGATATACAAGAGTTTTAGATAATTTTTGAATCCTAAAAATGCTAATTATTCGCAATAAATATTACAAAATATTGCAAGTTACTTTAAATTGCTTCCCTAATGCTGCACAATCGATTCATGTGATTTCACCTCAACCCTAAACAGGAGGTGGTGAAACAATGAAGCAATTAAGGATCGAGTAAGGATCGAGTATGCAAACATACGGTAATCCCGAGGTTAAATATGACTGGTGGGCTGGTAACGCCCGCCTGGCCAACTTGTCTGGCAAATTCGTAGCTGCTCATGTCGGCCAAGCAGCCCTGATCGTTTTCTGGGCTGGAGCATTTACTCTGTTTGAAATTTCTTGGTATGATCCCACCCTGCCAATGGGTGAGCAGGGGCTGATTCTGCTGCCCCACTTAGCTACTTTGGGCTGGGGTGTAGGCTCAGGCGGTCAGATAGTGGATACTTACCCCTATTTCGTGATTGGCGCTCTACACCTGATCTCCTCCGCTGTTCTGGGAGCGGGTGCTTTGTTCCATTCCGCTAAAGGTCCAGCGCAATTGAAAGATGCTGGCGGTCGTGCCGCTAAATTCCACTTTGAATGGAATGACCCTAAGAAGTTAGGCTTTATTCTTGGGCATCATCTAATTTTTCTAGGAGTAGGCGCTCTGTTATTGGCGGCGAAAGCCATGTACTTTGGCGGACTATACGATGCCACCATTCATGATGTCAGGCTCGTTACCAGCCCAAATCTTAATCCATTGGCAATCTATGGCTATCAAACCCATTTTGCTTCGGTGGATAACTTAGAAGACTTGGTAGGCGGTCACATATATGTTGGCTTGCTACTCGTTGGTGGTGGTATTTGGCACATCCTGATCCCACCACTGAAGTGGGCAAAGAATCTCGTAAGCTTCGAGGGAGAAGCAGTTCTTTCCTACTCTCTCGGCGGTATTGCTCTGGCAGGATTTGTAGCAGCTTACTTCTGCGCAGTTAATACCCTAGCCTATCCCGTCGAATTCTATGGTCCTGCCTTAGAGGTTAAGCTTGGTGTTTCCCCATATTTTGCCGACACTATTGAGTTGCCTTTGGGTGCCCACACTCCTCGCTGCTGGTTGGCGAATGCCCACTTCTTCCTGGCTTTCTTCTTTCTTCAAGGTCACCTATGGCATGCATTGCGTTCCATCGGCGTTGACTTTAAGAAATTTGAGGAAGGCTTGAATTAATTAGCTAGTAAAAAGCAGCCCTCTCTAGATAGTAGGTGTTAGCTGCTGTCCAATCAATCTAACACCTACTAAACCAAAAATTTCCTGGGCTGCTGAGTAGCACTCTACCAAATTTATGTTTTAGATAGAGATATACTCAGTTTTCATGACAACAAATAGTATTCCATCACGAACTAATCCGGATTTGTTGCTTGGTAATGCCCGTCTTAGGGACTTATCCGGTCAATTATTAGGAGCTCATATTGCTCACGCTGGTTTGATTATGTTCTGGGCAGGCGCAACTACCATAGCGGAAATTTCCCAGCTTGTGCCTGGTCAGCCCATGTCCGAGCAAGGATTAACCTTGTTACCCCACTTAGCCACTTTAGGCTGGGGTGTCGCACCCGGTGGTGTGGTCACAGATACCTATCCCTATTTTGTGATTGGCATTTTGCATCTAGCTGCATCGGCTGTTTTGGGTGCAGGTGGTCTATTTCATGTTTTTAGTGGTGTTGCAAATTTGAAAGATGGCACTGGACGCGCCCCTAAATTCCACTATGAATGGACTGACCCCAAAAAGCTCAGCTTTATTTTAGGGCATCATCTGATTTTCCTAGGTGTGGGTGCCTTGTTGCTGGTAGCCAAAGCAATGGTCTTTGGTGGCATTTATGACGCTGCTGTCGGCAATGTACGTATCATTACCAGCCCAACGCTTAACCCAGTGACTATCTTTGGTTATCTCTTTGGCATTGTCGATGGGGGTTGGAATCCTCTTGGAATGGCAGCTGTCAATAATTTAGAGGATGTCATTGGTGGTCATATTTGGATTGGGATGATGTGTATTGGTGGGGGAATTTGGCATATTGTCTCCACTCCATTTAACTGGGCTAGGAGTGCGCTCCAGATTGAAGGAGAAGCAATCCTCTCCTACAGTTTAGGGTCTCTAGCCTTCATGGCTTTTGTCTCTGCTGCTTTTGTTGCTAATAACACTACCGTCTTTCCCACTGAATTTTACGGTTCTAAGCGTCTGGTAGCAGCAAATATTCAGTTTTTCTTGGGACTCTTGTTTTTAGGGGGGCACCTGTGGCATGCTGTCCAATCCCGTTCTGGCAGTGTATTAATGAGTACTCAAATTAAGTACTTAGAGAAGCTCTCAGAATCCCAAGACAATCCAACTACGGAGCCTTCGTCATAATTTCTTTGAAAAAATAGTTGCAAATATTTTTCATTAAATGGTATACTTAAAATGTAAGTTGCCATCTAGACGAGACACAGAGCCAGGGTTTCTTCTCTAGACAGGAAGCTAGTCCTCCTTATGGTAAACCAACAGCCAATCAGATCACTAGGGTGGTGATCTGATTTTTATTTTTTAGCTATTTATCAAGAAATATTTTTATTAAAAATCCCAATTCCTATGCAAGCAGAAACCTGCTGGAAAACTGAAGCTGTTGTCAGCCGTGAGCTAAAAGCTCACGGCTGACAACAGCGGTCAGCGGTTAGCGGTCAGCCATTCGCACTTGAGGTGCTGACGTAAAAAAGATTAAACCAATGCTTAGTTGTTGTTTTAATGCAGCGCGGTCTTGGGGGAAACCCCAAGACCGCGCTGCATCGCTTATTTACTTATTTAAAAGCTGTTCACGTAGCTTGCGCGTAGCGCATAAACTGATAGCTGATAGCTGATAGCTGATAACTGATAGCTAATAGCTTACCAAACTTGGGATCGCATCTGAAGCGCCAGAGCCGAACGTATTATCGTCACACAACTTTAGACGTAGCTTGATTAATACACTTACACCCTCGTGAGTTAACCCTAGCAGGATTAAGAGTTGGCTCATAGTCATAACAATTGATTGCTTCTTCTGTTAGCGCCTTTGATGGATGCACTGTACACTTGAGGCGATAGTCTCCAGTAAAAAAGGCGCAGCGACTACAGGGAATTTGATGTAATTGTCTCAAATGAGCGACACCATCTTGAAAGGTGACCCGAATCCGCCATAACGCTATTCCGATTAATGTCCAAGCAGCTATGCTGCACAGAAACGTTGCCAAATGTTGAATAACCTGAGAAAGAAGTATATCGAACATGGTTAACTATAGCCGTTTTGAATTTGGTGAGGTACAGAGTCCCTGGTTTTAGGGAACAGGGAACAGCGGATCTGGGAACAGGGAAGTCATAAGAGGGAACAGGGAAAAAATCTTGTGTACTTCATTAGGCTAGAAACCGCTACACTAACTAATAGGATTTCAATTTATGGATGCTACAGATAGTGTAAGCATTCAGCATTCAGCATTCAGCATTCAGCATTCAGCATTCAGCCATTCCCGTAGCCTGGCCATAGCGCTAATCGCTGATAGCTGATAGCTGATAGCTTACTTAACTACTAATCGCTAATGGCTCAGGGACTGGTGATGATAGGGATTCCCAAAACCGGACGATTTGCCGTCCTACTCGCTGGGGATGGAAATAGTGGCAGAAGTGACCCCCTTCGGGATATTCCCATAAGCGATCGCATTCTTTTAACCAAGATTTCCATCCTTGCAAAGCATTAGAATCAACAATAATGTCATCCTTGCAACCACATACCATTAATGGCACTTGCACTGCTGTTGGTGGTACAGTAACCCGTTTATATAGGGAGTGAGGAGAGGGAGAATAAGCTAAATCCTGCTCTAGGATGGTTACTAAACCTTTAGTGATCTGGTGATTCTGATGACCAAAGATGCTCTTAACCATTTGGGTAAGCAACACTTGGCGAGTGCAGGGTAGAAGTTGGAACTGCACATAGTAGTGCGCTTGCCAGTCAACTGCGGGATTAACACCTACTGATAATAGAGTTAAAGACTGGACTTTTTCAGGATATTTACGGCTATACAGTAGTCCTACCAAACCGGCAGTGCTGTGGCCCACCAGATGGATAGGATGATCTGAGGTTTTGAGATAGTCATGAAGTAAGGTAAGGGCGATATCAAGAGAAGTTGGTTCATCTTGGTTTTGGCGATACTCCCACTGGCCAACTCGCTTTTGTTTAGACAAATAACGAATTAAAGGCTGATCAAAACGTAGAAAACTTGGACTAACATTCAACCAAAGGATATCAGGCAGAGTAGACATATAGCAAAGGGAGTAGGGAGTAGGGAGTAGGGAGTAGGGAGTAGCGATGCAGCGCGGTCTTGGGGGTTCCCCCCATGAGCGACTGCATCAAGACGGGAGTAGGGAGTAGCGATGCAGCGCGGTCTTGGGGGTTCCCCCCATGAGCGACTGCATCAAGACGGGAGTAGGGATAAAAAATTATCATAATTCCTACACGGATCCCTATAGCAATTTTATAATCACAAATCTTCAATAGGGGTGAAGCATTTTATTATATGTTTGAAAGTCATTAATGTTGACCGTTAACGATCAACTTTCAGTGGTCAATAGTCAACGGTCAACGTAGCTAGCTTTATAAAAAAGAGACGGTTTTCAGGTGCGACCCGTGGCGAATTTAATTACGGGTCAAGCGCACCTCAGGTTTTTTCCTAATTGGAAAATAGCCAATTTAAATGCATAGCAGCTTACAAGGGTTGTAAAAACTAAACTCCAAACTCTTGTTTGAGTTGGGTTACCCAAGTTTTTATCCGTTTTTCAGTCAGTTCAGACTGGTTATCGTCATCGAGGGCAAGACCAATAAACTTACCATTTTTGAGAGCTTTTGATTCATTAAATTCGTAACCCTCATTTGGCCACTGTCCAACGGTGCTACCCCCCAATTCGGAAATTTTTGCTTCTAGAATACCAATGGCATCCATAAAGTTATCGGGATATCCCTCCTGGTCTCCAGTCCCAAAGTAGGCAACTTTCTTTCCACTAAAGTTGATATTATCTAGCTCCTCAAAGTAGCCATCCCAGTCAGCTTGTAATTCCCCAATATCCCAAGTAGGACAGCCGATGATGATATTGTCGTACTTTTCAAAATCGCTATTTTCAGCCTCTTCTATTTTATGTATAGTGACGACACCATCACCGCCAAGTCCTTCTTGAATTTCTTCAGCAGCCGCCTCTGTTTTACCGGTTTGAGAGCCGACGAAAAGACCAATTTTTGACATTTTTATTTACTCCTGATTGATGTTGATTAAATCTAGTAAGCATTGAGCGTTCAGCTATTTTTAACAAGCATTGAGTTAAAGGGAAAGTACTCTTTAACTGAATCCCTAAGTTTTATTTGATTAAAAATCTTGCTGAGTGCTGATTCCTGTTCGCGCAGCGTGCGCGTAGCGCATATGCCTACTAGATGGTTGAAAAACTAAGTAGTATGCTTGCTGTTCTTAGTGGTTACCGAGGTAGTACAGAAGCAACGTTTCCGATATCTGTACACGCTACTCAGTCAGTATCCTTTCCTCCAGCATTGGCATCCATTGCCGACAGTGGCAGCAATACCAGTAAATGCCAGTCGCACGTGGAAACATCCATCTTTATCAAAGCCCTCTAGGTCATTTCCAATCTATCACTAAATATTATCAATAAATTGAGACCAAAAGGAGGGATTATTGTCTGTTGCCATCGTTTCGATCAAGGTTGCACTTAACCTGGCTGTCACTATCGGACGGATGAACCGTTAGTTATATCTAAGCTAGGGAAAAGAGATAATGGGGTTAGGGTTGACATGGCTTCCTAGCCCCAGACAGCTCCTGTTTTAAGAAGCCTATAGAATGCTCCATTAATTACTCTAGCATTTGTTGAGACTTCTTAGCAACTATTTTAACCCATCATGCCCTGAATCATACTGAAGTTATTGACCAGCAGATAGGCAAAAATCGCTCCTCCAGCGCCACCAACTAGAAAAGCTCCAGCAAACTGACTCCATCCGTCAGCAGTTTGGATAGTTTCTGGTACCTCAGGTACCCTAGTAACGAATGTGGGTCGAGGTACAGTTTGCAGCTCTTTCTTAAAGGTGACTGTACCGTAGATTGATAGGCCGATGGTCGCGATTACAATCAGAGCAATGGCTGCTGTAACACCAGCTAAGTTTGCCATCTGTGAATCCCGCAACGGTCCTAATTTGGCAAACGGACCAAAGATAAAATACCCATGAGCCATACCAATTTCTAGACCCCTGGACAGGGGAGAAAGACCGGGACGGTAAATAGGTAGGTTTTTGAG
>NZ_JAAHIG010000378.1:0-8254 GCF_010692305.1 Moorena sp. SIO4G3
TCGGGAGTCGGGAGTCGGGAGTCGGGAGTCGGGAGTCGGGAGTCGGGAGTCGGGAGTCGGGAGTCGGGAGTCGGGAGTCGGGAGTCGGGAGTCGGGAGTCGGGAGTCGGGAGTCGGGAGTCGGGAGTATAAAAAAATTTATTTTTGTACCTCATTAAACTAGTAAATGCTAGCAATAATGATTAGCCATTAGGGATTACCCTGACCCAAAAATCCAGGGACTATTTGATAAGTAATTAATGGAACTTGATCTCAACTTTGGCGTCAGGTATCAGCTATCAGCTATCAGCCCAAGGCCAATGACTGACGGCTGAATGCTGAACGCGCACGCGTGAGCCAAAAGCTCACGGCTGAATGCTTACACTTTGTCTTTATCTTGTGGCCAAAAAAAGCGTTATTTTACCATATCATCTTTTGGAAAAAATTACCCGTTTGGGTACTGCGAACCTAAGGATTTGTATGACACAATATGGCACAGCTAAGCAAAAGTGTAAGGATGGTGCCTCTATCGAGATATTGGGAAATTTTAAGACTTGATCCTGCTAGTGTTGGGTGTGGTTACAAAAAACTGTTACTACCGCTGGCATGGGAGTTTTTTCAACAGAAGTGTCTAGAATTAGATGCTCCAGAAACGCGATGTTCCGTTCGCGGCAGCGTCGGGCAAAGCCCTAGAGGTGCGCGCCTCCTAGGCCGGGGACCCCGGCCTTCGGTCGCACCTCAAGGTCACGCTACGGGAACGCATTTGTCGGTGGAGCAGCATCGGGACATTCAAACCTCCCTATACGCCTGGTTTCACCCTGAGGCGTCTGGGTCACCCATAAGTCGTGCTAGAGCAGGACTTTGTCTTCGTTGCTATGTCTCTTACCCAATCCTGAAAGCTTGCAAGAAACTCGCTAGTTTATATAGCGCTAGCCATCACTTCACCTATCGGGATTTGCTGCCATTTGTGCTTGATGATGATGGAAAAGTGCTAATCATCTTAGATCAGGATGGTATAACTCAACTTATCCTGAATGGCGATAGGGAAACCAAAAAAACCGATTACCAATTTTTTACCGTTGAAGTATTACGAAAATATAATCTGAATTCCTCATCCAAGTCTAGGTTAGATGATTGGGTCTACTATCAAACCAAACAACATCCCAAACTTAAAGAGTTTTTATCGGAGCGGGGACTTTGTTTTCTCAGTGACTGGGCGCTGCTCAATCGAGCTAGACCGACACAATTGGAACAACTCTTACCACGCGATCGCAAAATCCTAGAAGCCTTTCATGCAGTCTACCGTAGGGACAGACGCCAACAGCCAACAAAAAAAGCTAGACGTTGTCCAGATCCCACCCAGTCTCAACTTGAAGAAATGAGACACCTCTTGCAGGAAAAATCGGTAATTGTCAACTCTCTAGTACAGCTGAGGGATGAACTCAAACATCTGGCCAGAGTGCTAAGGCGATATGACATATGGATTCGCAGCGGATTTCCGCCATCGGAATCCCTAGAGGTGTCGGATTCGGATACTGGACGCGACCGAGAGTTACCAGACCAAAATTTCACCAACACTTTAGATGCGATCGCACGACAAGAATTACAGCAATTCTGTGGTCAGCAACTCATAGCCTGTTTGGATTTGGGGATAGAGCAAGGGCTAACGGAGCACATTACCAAGCTACAGCACAGTCGAAGTTACGCCCGTTTTGCGTCCAAGGTTATATCAGGTCTTGAACTGATCTACTGTCATGGTAAATCTCAAGCCGAGATTGCCTCTATTTTAGGAATGACCAATCAGTCCCAAGTGAGCAGGGTGCTAAATCCAAAGGATCTGCTCAATCGGGTGCGGTTTTGGACAATAGACAAACTTTTCCACATTATCTCCCATGCAGCACATCAGTTTAATCTGGCAAATATGTCTAGGGATCCAGACTATTTCAGAAACCTGATGGAACACCTAGAAGCTTTCGTGGATGCTGAAGTCTTCCAAGAAGCAGCTGCAGAAATCATGACAGGGAAAAACCGTTCTACTAATAGCCTATATACCCAGCGACTATGCCGCTACCTTGAGACACTGAAGCAGGAAAATCATGACTAGTTATTCTGTTAATTCCACCGACCTCAGGCTTGTGCAACCAGAATGTATTTGGTTAGAATCCGAACAGTTTGAGCAAGCAGTACAAATGAGTAACCAAGTCATCTCAGAAGCACGCCAATGGCAAACCTATCTGAATGGACTAGCATTACTTAGTTTTACACAATGGTTAGAGGAAAAGTTAGCTAATATCTTGATTTCTGATAATTGTTGTTCTTTACGACAACCTAAATACGCTAATGTGATTGAAGCGGTATGTAATCTGATAGTAGGCGAATTTAAGCTTTGTTTAATTACCAATGAAAGTTTAATTAATGAAGTGGTTAATGTACCGATAGCAGCCATTGATTTACCAGATTTTGCTGCTCATTTATATGTTGTGATTGAAGTGCAAGAAGAGCTAGAAACTGCTATTATTCGAGGCTTTATCCGTTACGACGAACTGGTTAATTATCGACAATTTTTTAAGTTCCATCCTGAAGTAGATTGGAACTATAGTTTACCTCTGTCATTGTTTAATCCTGAGCCAAATCACCTACTATTTTATTTACGTTACTTGGATTCCGCTGCCATTAAGCTACCAGTAACTTCCCCTACTTCAATTCCTATATCTGTTAATCAACTTGACTTGGAAACATTAGAAACATTATTAGATCGCCTACAATATCCTGAGCAAACTCTTTGGCAAACCTTAACCTGGGAGCAAGGGCTGACTATACTCCAAAGTCCTGAGTTACTGGATTTATTATATCAATGGCAACTAACTCCACAGAGAACAACCTCCCTTTCTATTCGGATTACAGAAGTATTCACCATCCTAACTCAAAAGGCTATCAATACACAGCAATGGTTGGAGGGAAAATTAGACGAATTTGCCCAAGGTTTAGGATTTTTCATGCCTGAAACCCTGACGGCGAATTCATCGGTATTTCGGTCAATTGATAAATTCGATAATGTGATTAACGAGCTTAGATATCAAGGAATGGAGATTCCTCCCGAACCAGGTCGCTCCTATCAGGACATTGACTTAGGTGAAATTGCTTTACGACTATGTGCCGTAACCTGGCCGATTGACTCTCCACTTCCTCCCCCAAAATGGTCATTGCTACTAATTTTAGGAACCCAGTTTGGGACTGCTTTACCTGATGGATTTAAGCTACAAGTTAGCAATATAAGGTCTATTATACATGAGCCTGTATCAGGGCTTGATGATCCATTTTTGTTTGCCCGTGTGGAAGGAGGCTCAGATGAAAAATTTGTTGTGACCATTATCCCACCGGATAGCTCACCACAGACCTTATATCCTTATGCATTCGAGCCTAGTTAAACAGCATTTAAGTTATTGATTAAAAAGTAAACAATGAAATTTAATTAAAATATCGGAGGATTATTTTGGGTAATGACTACTGTATTTGAAATTAAAATTTGGTATAAAAAAGATGATAAGTCTTGTTTCTTTTTGCTGCTATGGGATGACAGAAGAAGGCAGCTATCTGCCAGCATGAACTATTCCAAGGAAATACAAAGATATTATCAACGGTGGCGACAGCGCTACACTAGGTTTTACGAATTACCGTCAGTGAAACCTATAGGAGATAGTGGCAGAATTAATCCTGGTTCAGGGGACCCATGTTATGATTTGATGGAGGCAGAAAGAGAGTTTGTCAATGCTTTCCAGCGTTGGTTAGGAGAAGGGGAGGTTCGTAAGATTCAACAGCGGATTCGAGACGAATTGACTCGTGTGGCTCAACTGATATCGAAAGATGGCAAGGGGATTGGTACTCACCCCAGTGTTGATATTTTCCTAGCTTGTGACTCTATAGAAATCGAACGGTTACCATGGGAAACTTGGGAGCTTGCTGCTGAAGGCACACCCGTTGGCAAGGTTCGCATTTTCAGAAGCGCTATGGATAACCCCTATGGCATTGCTGGTACTAACCCCCTGACAGCTTGCGGTGCGACCCCGCGCTTTTTCAAAGCCCTAGGGAACGCACACGGTAGAAAAACCCGTATTCTAGCTATCTTTGGAGATGATCCCAGACTACCGTTGCAGGAAGATTGGAAAGCTGTGCGATCGCTTAAATCTATTGCTGAGGTCGAGCGAGTAACCTGGCAACCTCATGAAAACCATGTCGATATCAAAACCAAAATTGCTAATGCCATATGTGATCAACAAGGCTGGGATGTGCTGTTCTTTGCTGGACATAGCGATGAAACCACAACCACAGGAGGAAGACTTGCGATCGCTCCGAATATATCCCTGTCAATTAGTGAACTGGAAGAACAATTAACTCAAGCTAGGGAACATAGATTGCAGCTGGCAATTTTCAACTCCTGCAGTGGTCTGAGCATCGCTAACTCTCTGATTAAACTTGGGTTACAGGTAATAGTGATGCGGGAACCCATTCGCAATGATGTGGCTCAGAGTTTTCTCCAGCAGTTCTGTAAGCCCCTAGCTGACCATAGAGATGTTTACGATGCATTACTCGAAGCCTGTCAACATCTTCAATCTGTAGAGAAATTTGCCTATCCCTCTGCCTATCTGCTGCCCTCTTTATTTAATCCTCCCGGTTTAATTCCCTATCGCATTGAGCGCTTTGATTGGAAGAAAATGCTGCTCCAGTGGTTACCAACAAGACCAGAAGCGATCGCATTGGGAACAGTTTTACTGCTGAGCGTCATCCCAGCTATTCAAGTCGAATTATTGTTCGACATCCGAGCGTTTGTTCAAGCTGTCTATCGTAATTTGACGAATCAACTACTAGAGAATACCTTAGCGCCTGTTTTGTTAGTTGCTATCGATCAGGAATCTCTAGATCAAGCTGATGAAGCAATAGAAAGCACACAAGGTAAGTTGACTGATTCCGAATACTTAGCCAAGTTGGTAAGACACCTATACGCCTTGAATGCTCAAGTAATCGGCATTTACTACAATCGGCATATCTACCAACCTAGATACGAAAAGCTAGATCAAGCGATTCGCTCTGCTGTGGAAAAGCATAACACTTGGTTTGTGCTAGCAGCAGATGAACAAGATAAAGTCGCTAGTCGCAAATGGAGTTTAGAAGGGTACATAGACTTTGATCCTTGGACTATTGAACAGCCTCTAAATCCCACCTGTATCGAGTCATGTCCGTTTGCTTATCAGCTAGCAGTAGCTTATCTGGTCAATCACCAGTCATCTGCAGATAGTTTACCCCAGCCAACATTAAACAGTACAGTAGATTTTCAGTCCCAAGTCAGTGATTATCTAAAGCAAAGAAAGACTGACAATAAAGGCCTGATTGCTTTAAATCAATCTGATCCTCCCTTTGGACTAGCTTCTATTATAGACTTTTCTATTCCTCCTAGACAAGTCTACAAATCTATCACAGCTAAGGAACTTCTCAATTTTCCTGTGCCTAATCCAGAACTCCAACAGCATGTAATGCAGCAAGTTGTTATCATCACCAATGGTGAATACAATGACACCGAAGATGACTTTTACTTTCCGTCAGTTGTTGAATATTGGTGCCATTACTATCAACCTGTAAAACAGGATCTACAGAAGTGCCTCGAAGTATTAACTAGAGGAGAAGTATTTGCTTATATGGTTCACCATATAATCCGGCAGCATCGGGTAGTTTTGATTCCTGATCAGTGGCTAATTTTCCTAGCCGCATTCCTAGGAAAATCGACTACTATTATTTTGCACAAACAACCGGTAAAACAGCGACATCAACAGGTATTACTATTAGGTAGTATAACAGGACTATACGGATTAGTTGTCTTGCAGGTTTATATCTCAGCATTACTATTGATTCCTTGGTTTTTACCGTCAATACTAGTTTGGTTTTACTATAGTTTTGCTCTCCAAAAACCTTATTTAAGGTAGGAGGTTGTTTTGAATAATATCGATGACAAGAATAAGATAATCTGACCAATTACGAATACTAATAGCAAATTGCAAATGACTCAAACAGAAAAACGTCCAGGAGACAGACAAAAGAGACCATGGTGGAAGAAGCCCTTAGATAATTCGAATGTTAAAAACATCTTTAAAGAAACAGGTAATGAATTTGATAAATACGATAGATTGACATTAAAGTTACTCATGATTGTCATTATCCTTCTGAGTCTTTTTATACTCCCTTTTCTAACTCAGTTTCTAGATTTTCAATGAATGACACTAGTGCTGAGCTAAGCATATGCGCTACTTGAGATGCTACTTGAGGTGCTATCAGCGTGTCGCGTATCAGCTATCAGTTATCAGCGTGTCGCGTATCAGCTATCAGTTATCAGCTATCAGCTTATGGGTTAGGTCCGATGCGTCGTTCGCACAGCGTGGCCAAACGCGCCCCGCGTGGCCTTTTGGCCAAGGCCAAAGCCTGTACCACAAGGCTGACCACTGACCGCTGACCACTGAACGCTGACCACTGACCGCTGACCACTGACCGCTGACCGCTGACTGCTAATGAAAAAGTAATACCAGAACTGGATAGCTAACTGCATAAGCTCAAAGCCCCTGCACCTATGGATTGTAGTAGGAACCTGTAGTAGGAACCGGTAGTAGGGACCTGCTCTGTTGCAGATTCGTAACGTTCACATAGGTCTAGAGGATGAATACTCAGGCAATACAGTTTAACGGTGTTCTCTTACAAGGGGTAGTAGAAGGATTAATGGATGGTGTCTTGATTTTGAACGCTCAGGGAGAGTTAGTTCATAGCAATTGCTATGGTCGCCTTCTTTGTGCTCAACTAGCAGTGGATAAGTCAAAATCTAACCTTGTTCCCAAAGAAATCAGGCGTGTTTGCCAAGCTGTGCTTGACAGCTGTGAGTTATATCCAAATCAGCCCATAGTTATCGAGTCTGAAATTATTACTGAGCCCTCAACATCTTTTCGGATTCGAGCCGTTAAGCTCACCTTAGACTCCTTTGAAAATCCCTGCATTTTAGTAACACTAGAAAATCACGATCAATATGCTGAGAGTTTTGCGATCGCAGAGGTTAATAAATATGACCTGACTCCTCGTGAGGCAGACGTTTGGTTACTGCGTCGTGCTGATTACAGCTATCAGGAGATTGCTGATGAATTGCGCATTACTCTTAATACGGTTAAGAAGCACTTGAAAAATATTTATGCTAAAATAAAGTTTTACCAATTGAAACAGGAATTTTTAGAGGCAAATTAAATTAGTTATTTGTATAGCAAAGGGAGTAGGGAGTAGGGAGTAGGGAGTAGGGAGTAGGGAGTAGGGAGTAGGGAGTCAGGGTAATAAAAATGTTTGTAACTATACCCAATTATCGAAAACTACTTCTTCGCTCTCCCCACAGTACCCACACTAACCCCTCTCCCCACACTCTTGCCCCTGTTCCCTATTCCCTATTCCCTATTCCCTATTCATACATGCCAGCATTTTGCCTTATTATTCATTAATTAATTACTGATTCCAAAAAATCCAATGATAAAATGGACTAAACAAGCTATTCACAAAAAGTTCCAGTTCGCAAGCTGCTACTAAATCTGTCTTGAGGTGTTGGCGATATCTAATCAGATGAAGCATAGTCTTGCGCAAATCATTGATTAGGTAAACTAGAATCATGAAAGGCTTTTGCCAATGTTGAAAGCGCAACATGCGAGTGGGATACCGACTTAACCCCACGCCTCGGAATAATTTCAATAAATAGTCTTTTTCCAAACGCCATTTTGGGATTTGATGCTCAATACACATTTGAGGGTTATGCCAAATTTTCCAACCGGCTTTTTGAATATAGGATAAGGTTTCTATATCTTCTCCTTTAGCAGATAGGGATGTCGCACACACTCCCTTGAGCCAAGGCTGTTCAGGAACATTATTTAACCAGGCTTGCTTACGAATCACTAACCCCGCACCGACCGGAAATACCCCTTGACTAGGCTGATAACAAAATGGTTCTTGACCTCGTTCTATGATAGCGAGGAAACAAGCAATTCGCTGAAAATTTTTCGGTGGTTTAACTTCATAGTCTCCATAAATTTGACTACCATAAGCCCCAGCTTTGGGATGGGAATGACCAAAATTATAAGCAGCACTAACCCAATCAGAAGTAGGTAGATTATCATCATCTAAAAAACCAACATACTCACCTTTAGACTCCTGGATAGCACGGCGTCGAGCAAATGCTATCCCCTGTTTTGGTTCAAAGTAATATCGAA
>NZ_JAAHIG010000379.1:0-8211 GCF_010692305.1 Moorena sp. SIO4G3
TTCGGGCGCGAGGGCACCATTGTTACAACGGCTTTAACTGTCACGATACAAGTAATAGTGTACGGTAAATCTGTTAAGTTTCTTACTACTGTTGCTAGTGGCCATCGCCGCTAGTCAGGGGCTGAGATCAAACAACTGAATGCGATCGCAATTTACTCCGTTGATGACCTAGAGCGCTACACCCAAACCCCAGCAATGATTGCCGAAGTTAGCCGCAAAACTGATATTCCCGACGCACGGATTCGGATGTGGCGACAACTCCCATTTTTGAATGAGGTCAAACCAGCCAAATCCCCACCGGGGAGTAGTGTGGTGATTGAAGGGGGGAATTTCGGTTCTATGCCTTCACCCGATGCTCTGGTTTTGTTTGAGGGTCAGCCAGCTAAAATCATCAGTTGGAGTGAGTCCCGCCTAAGTGTGATTATGCCCCAAGTCAGGGGTGTTGGTGTCCTATTTGCTGTGATTGATGGTCAAACTACCAATACTCTTCCTTGGGAAGCCACTACTATTGATTTATTGGTGCATGACATTACCCTAAATCCTCCATTACCAGTAGCAGGGGATTTAATTACATTAGAAGCAGATCTAATTAATCAAGGAAGTAGCCCTTCCGGTTCTTTCCAAGTTGAGTGGACTATCAACAATCTATCTGACCTTAGTCCCCATGGCACCTTACAACCGAATCAGCGATCGCAAGACAGCAGCATTCGTCATCAACTTAGGTTCAAGGCTGGCTTCCATATGATCCGCTTCACTGCTGATCCGCAACAACAACTCCCGGATATCAACCCAAGCCACAGCACCTTTACCAAAAAGATTTGGGTCAAATCGCGCCAAGAGCTTACCATTGCTGATTTTCGTCCCATTAAGACCCTGGACCCTTTGCTGAACCCAAACCTAGGACCAGCGGATGTATTGAGTCTGGTGTTCCGGGGTTTATGTCGTTTTAATTCCTTACGTGGGTTGCTGGTTCCCGATCTTGCGGTCAAGTGGAAGCTAAAAACTGTAGACAAAATCACTAAAATCCTTTATTTCCAGCTTCATGACAACCTACGTTTTCACGATGGCACCCCTGTCACCGTTGCTGATGTTGAGTTCACTTATCAGGTACTACGGAAAATTGACTCACCCTGGCGCAAACTGGTTTTGACAAGCATCAGGGATATCAAAGTGGTAGATCAAAAAACCATTGCGTTTACATTAGAGTATGCCCCCCAAAGGTTACCCTCTCAATCCCATGGCCTCAGGGAAATTGATTCAATTGAGCCTGTAGCTAAATCTCCTATTGATCCCCAACTTTTAACCGTGGGAATTGTACCGCGCCATGGTTATGCTACAGAACGCTTTGGGATAAAGCCGATTGGGACTGGACCATTCCAAGTTGAGACCTTCGGTCCTAGTGGAATCGAGTTGAGTGCTTTTCCAGACTATTGGCAAGGCACACCACGATTTGATCAAATTGTCATTCCCGTCATCTGTGATCACAAGCAGCTGCTCGATATGGTGCTAGGCCATAAGGTCACTGCAGCGGTGGTACCCTATTCAAAAGACCTAGCCAAGACCTTGAGGGAAAACAAAGAATGGACTGTCGTGCCTCTTACCCAATCTCAGCCACAGTTACTACAAGTACAATCGACTAGGATTCAGGAACGGATGCCCAATCCTTTCAATACAAACTGGAATGCTCATCTGTGGTACAGCACTTCTGAATCGGGTGAGGTACAAAGTTATGGGTTGGAGGGAGTAGGGAGTAGGGAGTAGGGAGTAGGGAGTAGCTATACAAGGGCACAGACCAGGAAATAGGCCAAGTTTACCGGATTTCACTTTAAAATTTGCTAATCTGTTGAGGTGCAAATCAACTAAAAAACGATCAGAGTGTCTAAGAGCTGTATTATTTTTTAATGTTGCTTGACCTTGAGCTTATTTTGATGGGAATGCCATGACTAACTTGCCTGAGCCTCTGCCACCCAATCAGCCTGAACATAGTAACAACGGTAGTGCCAAGAACTCAGCCAATGGTCATTCACCACCATCTCCTCCCGAAACTCAAGAGGAGCAACATTTATCAACCTTGCCGTTGTCAAACCTGCCCAATAAAGCAACTATTGGATCGGTTACTCCTGCTAATCGCTCCCTAAGCCTAATTATTCTCACTGCGATCGCTATCATGATTTTTGGGGTAGTGATTGATAACTTCTGGATTGGGATCTCCGGAGCTACTGTGGCGCTGCTGGTTTCATTGCCAGTCATTGTACCGGTTGTTAAACAATGGCTTACTGATTTGTTGCCACCACCACAAAGAATCAAAGTTATTGCCTCGATCGGAGTGGTAGCAGCAATAAGTGGCTTACTGAAGTTTCTTGGTGTTTACCAAAACATCAGCCATTGGTTGGTTCAAATTAAATGGGATGAATTTGGGTCATGGGCTGAATGGGTAGGTGCTTTGGGACAGATTTTGATTGCTGTCCTAGCAGTATTCATTGCTTGGCGACAATATGTCATTTCCAAAGACCTGACCATCCAGCAAAATATGATTACCCAGCAGCAAACCATTGATGCTTACTTTCAGGGCGTTTCAGATCTAGCCTTAGATGATCAGGGATTGCTAGAAGATTGGCCCCAAGAGAGGGCATTTTGCGAAGGAAGAACCGCTGCTATTCTCAGTAGTGTGGATGCCCATGGGAAAGCCAAAGTGCTCAGATTTTTGTCCCAAGCCCGTTTACTAACTCCCCTCAGACGGGATAATCATTTAGGACGCCCCATGTTGGATGGGTATGGAGGATACCAAGAAGACCGAATTGATGGTATAAGAGTTATTGATCTGAATGTAATGTTGGCTGGATCAGACCTGAGTGGTACAGATTTGCGTTGGACAGAACTCGGGGAAGCTAATATGGTCAGAGCCAATCTCAGCTTCTGTGACTTAGTGCAAGCGAATCTATCCCGCACTGTTTTATATGAAGCCAACCTCACTGGTGCTGACCTCAAGGGAGTCTGCCTATTTTATGGTTCAGTAGAAACTGCCAGTCCCCGCAGTCGTACCCATCCCCCTGACTATCCCACTGGAGCTTACACCGGTGCAGTAGTCGAAAATGTTAACTTCACCAGTGTCCAGCGGATGGATGAAAAGCAGCACTACTATTGCTGTGCTTGGTGCGGTGAAAAGTCAAGAAAAACAATCCCGGGTGGTTGTCAGGGAATTCCTAATAAATTAGGGCGCTAGAAGGTCGTTAAGGTTGAAGGTTGAAGGTTTTTAAGGTTGAAGGTTGAAGGTTTTTAAGGTTGAAGGTTGAAGGTTTTTAAGGTTGAAGGTTGAAGGTTTTTAAGGTTTAAGGTTTTTAAGGTTTAAGGTTTTTAAGGTTTAAGGTTTTATAGAAAAGCTGCAACTTGCCACCTTTAACCTGTAACTTACCACCTGTAACTTACCACCTGTAACTTACCACCTGTAACTTACCACCTGTAACCTTGGCCTTTGGCCACGCTACGCGAACAACCTTCAACTTTCAACCTTCAACCTGTAACCTTCAACCTGTAACCTGCAACCTTCAACAAACGATGAACCCAACCTATTCCCTGGTTATTCCTGTATATAACGAGGAAAACAGTATTTCAGAACTGTACCGACGCATCAGTACAGTAATGGATCAGTTAGGGGAGGTGGAGTTAATTCTAGTGAATGATGGCAGTTGCGATCGCTCTCTAGAGCTGATGCGAGACCTTCATCAAAAAGACCCAAGGGTATGTTACCTAAGTCTTTCCCGTAACTTTGGTCATCAAATTGCTGTCACTGCCGGTCTAAATTTTGTGCGGGGTCAAGGGATTATTGTCCTAGATGCTGATTTACAAGACCCACCAGAGATCATCCCAGTGCTAGTGGAAAAATGGCAGCAGGGTTATCAAATTGTTTATGCTCAGCGCACCCAGAGACGTCGTGAAAGTTGGTTAAAGCGCTTTCCGGCTTACTTATTTTATCGTTTACTGCGCCGTCTAGCCAATGTCGAGATTCCCTTAGATACGGGGGACTTTTGTTTAATGGATCGACGGGTGGTTGATGTACTCAATGCCATGCCAGAACGCAACCGTTACGTGCGGGGATTGCGTTCTTGGGTAGGGTTGCGGCAAACCTCTGTTTCCTATGTACGTGACCCCCGCTTTGCTGGTGAGATCAAGTACACCATTCGTAAATCCCTAGCCCTAGCAGTAGATGCACTGGTTTCTTTTTCTAAAGTGCCATTGCGAATCGCTACTTATCTGGGATTATTAGCAACAGCGATCGCGCTATTGATGGCAGGGTTAGTGCTTTACTGGCGGATTTTTGAACCGAATTCTCCTGTGACTGGGTTTGCCACCATTATGATTGCAATTTTCTTTTTGGGAGCAGTACAGTTAGTATCTATTGGTATTTTGGGGGAATATGTAGGACGGATTTATGAAGAAGTTAAAGGCAGACCATTGTATGTTTTATCAGAAGTGAGGGGGTTTGTGGAAGAATGACTATCAGCTATCAGCTATCAGCTATCAGCTATCAGCTATCATGCTTCAAATAAACAAGCTTTGTGGCACAGGCTTCTTTGTGGCACAGGCTTTGGCCTTGGCCAAAAGGCCACGCGGGGCGCGTTTGGCCACGCTGTGCGAACGACGCTGTGAGTTAACTCAGATTAAACTAATGCTTACCCAGGGCTATTTCATTCTAAATGTAATCGGAATATGGTATTAGGCAGGGCAAATGCCATTTAATGCATCTACTCCCGTGTCTCAAATCGCAATTATAGAAGCCAAAGCTGGACTAGAAGCTCCTCGTCGTCCTGCCGGACAGCGCCACACTCTGTCACTGTGCCTACCGCTATTTACTTTGGCCATGTTCCCTGACAGGGGGACATAAAGCTTATAACGTAGACAGTTCTGACTCTATAGCCTGCTCACCCTTCTTGTAATAGTTGAGGCAACCACGGTTAATTTGCATGCATTTCGTCCACTATTTTTTCGCACAATCCCCTTAAGGGAAGCCACGAATGTTCAGGTGCGCTTTTGGCGAACGGCCAAAAGCGAACGGCGAATTTAATTCTTAATCGTAAGAGCGCACCTTAAGTAACTGATCGGTTGAACGTATTACCGAGTAATGATTTTAGCTTGCATGTTACCCCCCCAGAAAATTAACTCAGTACCTTCATGTTATTTTATATATTGTGGAAATGTAAACATTATACTATCAATATACTATACTACTGCCAATTTTAGTGTTGAGTATAGCAATGTCTCTGATTGTTGGAACCAGAATTCATAGTGGTGTTGATGGTTATATCTCTGAATTAGGTAAAGTGGAAAATTGGTGCTCTCAGGCACTAGAATACGCTGATTGTATAGTAATAGCTACAGATAATCAACTTTTTGACAAAATTAGCCAAATTGTTTCGGTGTTTGGAGAACAGGTACTTCCCCTGCTAATAAATCCCTGGAAAGGACTAGCTCATCCCCTAAATGCGATTGTATGTGAAGCAACTTATTTGGGTGGTGATAAACTTTTGCTTCAAAGTCTAGAAGTATATATATTATCAACAGATGTGGAAATCTTGAATTATCACCTTACCTCAGACACTCTGGTAGTGGGGGCAAAGATGATTTCAACCCATGGAGGAGATGCTGGAGTAAAATTTATAGATGGTATGACCTCTCCTTGGAATACTCTAGCTTTGTGGAACTTATCAAAGTTAAACATAACAGGGTTTCTAGGAATTTCTAGTGGACTTATAAAGGATGTACCTGGTGGGATGGAAGAAGTAACCACTATTTCCTTACTACAACAACTTTATCAAAATCAAGCTCAGGCAAAATTGGTTAGATTATCAGACCTCAAGTGGATTACTACCTGGAAGAGTCAAGAACGCCAAAAGTACCATCAAAAAAAAATGTTGACAAAATTGTTGCGAGCAGAAAAACAACTAGAACACTCCAGAATTCAGCGTGGAGTTGTCACAATATTGGAATAATAAATTTATCGGCTCACAATCATTTTTTGCCCGTAAACAAGGAAATATGAATCAAAATAAATTTATAAATTGGTCTCAGCAGTATCAGTGCATACCTACTTCTGTACATTACCCTGCTTCAACTGAAGAAGCTAGAGATATTGTTTGCCAAGTAATGCAACAGGGAACAAAAATCCGAGTATTTGGTTCAGGACATTCCCCAAGCGATATTGCTATGAGTAATCAGGATTTGGTTTGTAGCGATCGCTTAAATCAGATCCTAAATATCAACTATGATAGTCAAACTGTTGTTACTCAAGCAGGAGTTACCCTCAAAGATTTGAATCAAAGCCTAGCAAAACATAGACTAGCCTTGCCCAATTTAGGTTCTATTTCTGCTCAAACTGTAGGAGGTGCAATGGCAACTGCAACTCATGGCACAGGATTAAATTATGGGGTACTGTCAACAATTATTCAGGAAATTACACTGGTAACAGGTTTAGGAGAAGTTATCAAAATCTCCAAAGATGAAAATTCTCAACTATTTAATGCAGCCAAATGCCATCTAGGAAGTTTGGGATTAGTCACAGAACTTAAATTACAAGTAACAAAAGAATTTGACTTAGAAGTACGAGAACAACCAGAAACTCTAGAAACTGTATTGGATAAACTACCAGAACGCCTGCAAGCTGACCACTATCGTTTTTGGTATTTACCCCATGCAGATAGGGTGTGGGAGTGGAGTGCAACTCGCAAACCACCTGGAAAAACTGCTCCCAAACAAAATTTTTTCCAACGCTTCCAGAGTTGGTATAGAGAAAAACTTATTGGTTACTATACATTTGAACTGCTATTATATTTAGCTACTTATAATCAACGTCTGATTCCCCTGGTTAATCGCTGGTACGTTCAACAAATGTTCAGCAAGTCAAAACAGTCACGAGGGAACAGTGTCAGTCAATTCAATTTTGATTGTCTATTTAAACAGCAGGTTAATGAGTGGGCGATTCCTATAGAACATACGGCTGAAGCCATCTTGCAAATTCGCCAAATGATTAAAGAAAAAGACTATCAAGTTCATTTGCCCATTGAAGTGCGCTTTGTCAAAGGAGATGATATTTGGTTAAGTCCTTGTCAGGGTAGAGATAGCTGCTATATCGGGGTTATTACTTATATGCCCTACGGTAAATATGTTGATTGTCAATCCTATTTTGATGACTATGAAAAAATTATGGCTAAATTAGATGGTCGTCCCCATTGGGCAAAAAAGTTCGGGCCTGATGCTGATAAATTAGAAAAAATGTATCCCCACTGGAACGACTTTCAGAAAGTACGTTCTCAACTTGACCCAGATAATATATTTGGTAACTCCTATAGCGATCGCGTACTCGGAAAACCTCAAAAAACGGCTTTGTCTTACTCATAAAAATATGAACATGGGAACAGATATTTTAGTCATCGGAACAGGTGAATATGTCACAGGTTTTGTTCACGGAGCAGCAGCTAATTCTGACAAAAGTGCTGGCGTTGTAGCCTTAGTACTTTTCGACCTCCGAACTCGTGGGAAAGTGGATCGGGTTTCCCTCTGTGGGCGAGATGGAAAACGTTTTGCTGGTATTCGTCGTCACTTCAACCAGCAAATTGCTTCACGATACAAGGGAATAGATGTGTCAGCGAACACTTTTCCTGGTGACAATGACTATAATCCCCAAGCCTATCAAACTGCTATCGAGAAGATGAAGCCAGGAAGTGGGGTAATTGTAGTGACACCTGATGATACCCACTTTGAGATCGCCATGACTGCTATTCGTCAGGGAATGCACGTTTTAGTTGCTAAACCATTGGTGAAAACTCTAGAAGAACATCAGAAATTAATCGAGGCTGGAAAGCAACATAATGTACTGGTGGGAATAGAGATGCACAAGAGGTTTGACCCCATGTACTCTGATGCACGCGATCGCGCTCGCAGCTATGGAGATTTTAGTTATATGAGTAGCTATATGAGTCAGCCGAGAAGTCAACTTAACACTTTTGGTCAATGGGCAGGGCGCTCTTCTGACATTAGCTACTATTTGAACTCTCATCACATAGATTTATTAGAGTGGATGATAGGGGATCGGGCCAGACCCATCCAAGTAAATGCTTTAGCTGCTACTGGAGTCGCCAAGACAGAGTTAGGCATTGATACCGAAGATACCATTGCCCTAACGGTTCAGTGGGAAAACATCGAGAGTGGGAATTTAGA
>NZ_JAAHIG010000038.1:0-25710 GCF_010692305.1 Moorena sp. SIO4G3
GAACTTTGCCCCCCTAGCCCCCCAATTCTGGGGGGAACAAGAATCCATTTATTGCTAAAAGTCCCCCAAAATTGGGGGATTTAGGGGGCTTGAATGTAGCAAATGATACTTCTCAGACAACCTCTAAGTATTCAGCTGTCAGCTGTCAGCTGTCAGCTGTCAGCCGTCAGTGGTCAGTGGTCAGTGGTCAGCCATTGGCCTTTGCCTGTTCCCGTAGCTTGGGCGTAGCGCTAATCGCTGATAGTTGATAGCTGAATGCTTACCATAAAAATCCTGCTACTAGCTGATTTAAAGGATGAAATCAAGTCAGATAAGTTATTGTTGGAAGAAAAATTTACTATCAAGTGAACATGATATGCTTCACCGTTGAATTCCTCTAGCTTCCATTTATTTCTTGTCTCTCTATCTGCCTGTTTTATTATCCAAAACTCAGGTCACATTAAGTTTCAAAAGCTAATTTATCACCAAAGACTTGTTGCCAATCAGTATTAAATTGTTCAACTGCCAAAGGTATAGCCGGATGTGAAACCATTTGTCCCATTATACCTACAGGCAAAGTAATCGCACCAACCCCTGCTTGTAATACCTCTAAAACTTGACGGGGATTTTTAAAACTAGCCGGTAATAAACAACAACTTAGCTGTTGTTGTTGGACAAGTTGTTGAAGTTGCTCCACAACTGTGACACCATTGCCCCCAAAAACATCAATTCGATTTACATAAGGAGCTAAATAATCTGCACCTGCTAGTGCAGCTAAAAAACCTTGTTGAACTGTATAAATTGCCGTAGCTAATAGAGGTATCTGCTTCTGATGTAACTTTTTTATTGCCACCAGACCTATTTCCGTGGTCGGAATTTTAACCACAATATCATAGGGTAACGCTGTTATTTGCTCAGCTTCAACGATAATTTCATCTACAGATTGACTGATAACTTGAATGTGAAAACGTGCATCATTTCCTAGTATAGTATTTACTTCTTTAAGTAGTTGATTAACACCGATGTTGGCTTGAGCCAAAATACTGGGGTTGGTGGTTATTCCTTTAATCGGTAAGCAAGAGTGAAAACGTGCTATCTGTTCAACATCGGCACTGTCTAAATATAGTTCTAACATGATTTAATCTTGATTAACCTTCCCTGAATAAAAATGCTCCGCAGCACAGTTATAGCGCTACGCGCAATGGCATTGGCAAGAGGCAAGAGGCAAAAGTTTACTACACAAGGTTTTCAGCTTGTATCAATGTCCTAACTTTAATGCGTAGTGCTATATAGCAATTCTCATAGTCATGAGGACAAAGCTTATCCTTTTAAGGCAATAGGCATGCTAGCATGCTAGCAATAGTGGCTCTTCCGTACTTGTTATGCTAAATTAACACTTTGCCAAAGGGAGCAGGGAGCAGGGAGCAGGGAGCAGGAGGAAGACGCAGTATTCAGAATAATTTATAGTTAAATTGCATCATAACCCTTACACAGTAAGCTTTTTAATGTTTTTTAACTGTAAATTTAGCATAGTAGGTACTGAAGAACCGCAATAGTAAAGAGGGTTTTAAGCGATGCAGCTTCGGAACAGGGGGTTTCCCCCATGAGCGACTGCATCAAGACAGGGAATCAGTGTCAAATAAGACTGTACCTCATAACTGCGATAAACGCTATAGTTATGATTTGAGAATAAAAGTCATTTGGGGCAGCAAATTGCTTTCGCTCGTGCTGAGCCAACCTCCAAGCAAATCTATAGAATTAGCCATAGCGCAAGTCCCCAGAAAGGAATAAATCGAAACCAGCCAATTCTGCTGTTAACTGCCCCCAAAAGTAAAGCCTGAACAATGGAAAAAAGTACTAAATCTACACAGAAAGCTAATGTAAGTCGGTTCGTCATCAATTGCTCGCCAAAATAGTTCATTCTCTCGACCAAATCTCCAAACTCTGGTCGTCCCATCACCCCCCAAACTAAGGCAATTATCCCCACTATCATTCCTGTCCAACCAAATACACGAGCTAATAGTCCCTTGTTCGTTTCCTCCTTTACTGGCGGAATTGGTGTATTATAGCGCAGTGCCATATAAGGGGTAAGAACAGCATTGGTTCCGAACATCGCCAGACTCCAAATGAGAATCTTGGGGAGATGATTTGTCCTTCTATCGACGAGGAGTAGAGGTAAAAACATGAAAATCCAAGCTTCGGCAAAGTTGAAGAGTGCTTCTAAGGTAGGATGAACCACTGGTGCTTCTAAATAATTAATGCCTACTAGGTTAAAAAGGGGTAAAATAAAGAAAAAATTCAGAGATTCATTTACTATTTCCTCTATAGTTTCTGGTTGAATGGCCCAAGCGGGTTGCCCTGGAATAAGTTGCCCTGGTGGAGATAAAAACAGAATGTAAATATAGGCGATCGCTATTAACCCAAATACTAGAGGAAGAAAGCGTTGACTTTTTGGAATCCCTTGGCCTAAGGGAGAGATTTCCCTAGTACTTTCATCTTGCCGATTTTTCAGCAGTGTCCGTATCAGCGGAGATACTAGTCGGATGATAAAGAATGCCGCCTTCCCTGGTTTTATGGGGGGTTCAACCAGATCACGGGCTAAAACTAACTTGCCAGTTACCTCAGAACAACGATAAAAGCTAACACCTCGTCCGTTAGGAAAGGGAATGCCGTCTAACTCAACGTGCCATAGTATTCCTACTGCCAGGGGATCCCCTGTGGTGATATCGTCAATTACAAATTTTAACTGATCCGGGATACCTTGACAGGATTCTTCCAGAAGTTGTCTGACAGCTTCCTTTCCTTTGAATGGTTGGGAAAAGTTGAGATCCTCGTAAATACACTGGTCGTCTATCCACTCCATCGCAGCGTTAACATCCCTACGATTGATGGCTTCATAAATGGACTGGATCAGATTATGGGCAGGTGTGGTCATGAGATTTTAGATTTTAGATTTTAGATTTTAGATTTTAGGTAAGCATTTAGTGGGAAACCTGCATGGCAGGGATTAACAGAAGCACCTTTCCAAGAATTAAGTGATGAGCAATTATACGATATCTGGCACAGACATACAAAGCATTGCCCTAGTTGTCGGCAATCTCTAGTGTTGATATATAAAATCAAATATTATTGTCTAAATTTTACCGCAGTATTGGCAATTTTAGCGTTGTTAATAATACTAATTAATCTGCCGATAATACTAGTTTTTATACCAGTTTTGTTGGGCAAATTTAATTTAATTTGGTAAGCATTCAGCCCTCAGCCGTCAGTGGTCAGCCTATGGGCTACGCGCACGCGTGCGCGTTCAGTGGTCAGAGGTCAGCTTATTGTATTCAAAAGCTATTCGTAAAGTAGCGTGCCCATAGCCCATACGGCGGTTTGCATAACTATCAAGTACACTGGATTTTCTCCCTCTTCCCTCTTCCCTGCTCCGAACGCGCCCCGCGTGGCCCACGGCCTCAGTCCCTGCTCCGAACGCGCCCCGCGTGGCCTACGGCCTCAGTCCCTAAAACCCAAGAATTTGTACCTGACTGAATTGCAAACCGCCGTCAGCTAATAGCTGATAGCTGATAGCTGATAGCTGACAGCTGAAGACTTACTTAATTTGCTACGATAAACTAGGCTCAATTCGGGAAATATTTATCAGCAGCATTCCCAAAAAAGGTTTACCCGTGGTTGACTTATAGGAAAATTAACATCATCACATGTCACAACAATTTATCCAGTGTAATTGGTAAATCACGGATACCTTTCCCCGTAGCATGATAGATAGCATTAGCGATCGCAGCTGATACTCTTGTAATCCCAATTTCACCCAAACCACGCACCCCTGCGGGATTAAAGTTATAGCGGGACTTAAACAGAAATCAAGATAGAAATCCAGTCTAATATTGCTGGCTTAATGAGTTTCAGGTTGACAGACCAATGATTAGACAGACAACTGATGAGGATGCATCTCAATATTTATAAAAAAGAAGGGAAGTGTGGAGCTCGGGCGCGGTGAGGGTGTGAAGTGTGGGAAGTGTGGGAATTTTCGTGGGAATTTATTCCTAATTTCAAAAGCGATACAGCAAGGTAACAAGGGTTTTTACCCACTCGCGCTTTCCATAAAAACAGTAAGATGCTCCCATTTTGTTAGGAGCATCTCATTTTGGCAAATATATCGTTTTATTTTGGCGCTAGAATCACAATGATACAGCTATTTGCGGTATGTTTCTTCCAAAGTGAGATGCTCCTACTTTGTTTGGGGCGTTCTTTTTGTTTAACTCCCGCTAATCGCAAACAGGAACTAATCAATACTGGGTAACCCCAAGAATAGGTTGAGCTTTGGTGTTAGCTAACTTTGGTGCTGTGAAGGTACCAGAGTATAGAGGTGATTCCTCTTGAACAATCACTGGTAAGGATTGGCGCATTTGAGCAGCAACCGCTACAGTTTTCACATCATAGGTTTGAGTGACTAGCTTCGGATAAAGACCGATGCCAATAATAGGGATTAACAGACAAGCGGTAACGAAAATTTCGCGAGGCTTGGCATCCCCTAAGTATTTCTCAATAATTAATCCAGAGTTATTTTTACCGAAAAATACCTGTCTGAGCAGTGAAAGCAGATAAATCGGAGTTAGGATTAATCCCACTGCGGCTAAGAAAACGATGACGACTTTGAAAGATGAGCCGTAGACACTGCTAGTAGTGACTCCAAGAAAGACTGACAACTCACCCACAAAACCACTCATTCCTGGTAAGGCTAGGGATGCCATGGAACCAGCAGTGAAGAGGGCAAATGCTTTGGGCATTTCTTTCGCCATTCCTCCCATTTTCGCCATCGCTAGGGTATGAGTACGCTCGTAGGTGACACCAGATAGGAAGAATAAGGCAGCAGCGATTAACCCATGGGAAAGCATCTGTAAGATAGCTCCATTCATTCCTAATTCAGTGAACGAAGCAATGCCAATCAACACAAAACCCATGTGGGAAATTGACGAGTAAGCTAGTCGTCGTTTGAGATTGTCTTGACTAAAGGCAAGCAAAGCACCGTAGATAATATTGACCACACCTAATACTGCTAGCACTGGTGCGAAGTAAGTATGGGCATGAGGAAGCATTTCTAGATTCATGCGCATCAGTCCATACCCACCCATTTTCAATAAGACCCCAGCTAATATCATCGAGACTGGAGCAGAAGCTTGGCTGTGTGCATCTGGTAACCAAGTATGTAGCGGAAAAATCGGCAACTTGACACCATAGGCAATTAAGAAACCCGCATAAGCTACTAGTTCCAAAGCTATCGGGTAATTCCGATTCCCTAGGGTTTGCATGTCAAAGGTGACTGTATCTCCAGCAAACGCCATCATTAGCGCGGCGACCAGGATAAAAACTGAACCTGCTGCTGTGTAAAGAATAAATTTGGTTGCGGCGTAGAAGCGTTGTTTTCCTCCCCATATAGAAATGAGCAAGTACACTGGCAGCAACTCTAATTCCCACATTAGGAAAAACAACACTAAATCTTGAGCTGCAAACACCCCGATCTGGGCGCTATACATGAACAGCATCAAGCAGTAAAACAAACGCGGTTTATGGTTAATCTTCCAAGCCGCAACAATAGCTAAGGTAGTCACTAAGCCACTTAACACAATCAGAGGCATCGATAAGCCATCGACTGCTACAGACCAACTAATGCCAAGCTGGGGTATCCACGTATAACTTTCCCTGAGCTGAAAATCGGAGTTTCGGAAATCGTAATGATGCCAAAACCCATAGATCATTAGGACAAAATCCAGAAGGGCTACACCTAGGGCATACCAACGAATCATCCTCAGCCACTTGCTGGGAATGATCGGAATCAGCAGAGATGCCACTAGGGGCAGCAGAATAATCGTCGTTATCCAAGGAAAATTTACGGAGACCATAGCTAAGAATAAATACCTATTGGCTTCTAGTTTCAGTATATTAACTAAAGTTAAGAATTGCAAAGGGTATTTGCCAAAAAAACACAAAAAAAAATTTTTGGTAACAATTGCTACCAAAAAAGTAAAGAATTATTAAAAATTTAGGTTAAGGTGGGTCAAACCCAGAAGCATTATGCTATATGGGAGATTTTGGGTAATCAGAAGCAATTACCAACTATAACCACCAGGGGGTCATACTATCGGATGTGGTATTAGCTAATCAATTCCAGAGCAATCTTGGTGCCGTGGGAATCTAGAGAAAGCGATCGCACTTGAGCCTGAATCCCGGCATCGGTCCAAGCTACCGCCATTGCCTCCTGAACCGCTGGTGCTTTTGACTCACTCACCAAAGCCAACAAAGTAGGACCAGCCCCACTAATCACCATGCCATAAGCTCCAGCATCCAAAGCTGCCGCCTCCACAGCGTCATAACCAGGAATCAGCTTTTGGCGATAAGGCTGATGTATCCGGTCTTGCAAACCGACCCGTATCCAATCCCCCTTACCAGACTGCAAACCTCGCAACAACAACCCCAAACTGGCCACATTCAACACTGCATCAGCACGGCTGTAGCTATCAGGCAACACCTGCCGTGCCTCCTGTGTTGAAAGCTCGAAATCGGGAATTGCTACCACCGGGACCAGATCAGAAGACCAAGCAACTTCACAAACTACCCAATCCTGTTCTTTTGCTTGGGGTCTTTGGGGTCTTTGGGGTTTCATCGCCAAACCTCGACCGGTCAAACGACATCCCCCCAAAAGTGCTGGAACCACATTATCAGGATGCCCCTCAATTGCGATCGCTAACTCCATTACCTCCTGCTGAGACAGAGGTTTACCCGCTAACTGATTTGCAGCAATCAATCCTCCAACAATCGCTGTTGCCGAACTGCCCAATCCTCGTGCCAAAGGCACCCCCAAATCAATCTCTAGGTGTACTGGAGGCGGAGTTTTTCCCAGACGATCATATAATGTTGCAAACGCTCGATAGACAAGATTACTCTCATCTCTACTCACCTTGTCGGCTTCCACACCAGTAACGTCAATCTTAAGCTTGAGTGATCCATAATTTACCGATTCCAGGCGAGTGACTTTAAACTGGTTATACACAGTTAACGCTGCGCCTATGCAATCGAAACCTGGTCCTAGATTAGCGGTAGTACCGGGCACAATAACCCTGACTGTAGAAACAACAGACATTTGACAATATTCTGAACTAAATAATCTTGCCCTAAAAATTGCTCTCCTGTCTACTGGGTTTGGTACATTTATTTACAGTTGGTTGCACGTAAGTGATTTTCACTTGAATAAACGACACCCAGGCAGAAGTGAGAACGATTAATTATCTATGGTAATCATGAATCAGTCTATTCTCAGCCTGTGAAAAATTCGATAAGTCCTGAGTGCAGAGCGTGCTGAGAGAGCATGTTTGAAATCATCAAAGGCCGATCAGCTGCTAGGGGAGTTCTATATTAATAAAACCTGTTACTCCAAAGCCAAAGTATTAAACACCTATAAAATTACAAAATTTTATAAGATACCAAGTTTTGTTAATCACGAACTCAATATAGCGCTTTTCAATTGGGTGAGGTGCATTTGTTGAGGGAGCAGGGAGCAGGGAGCAGGGAGCAGGGAGCAGGGAGCAGCGGAGCAGGGAGCAGGGAGCAGGGAGCAGGGAGCAGGGAGCAGGGAGCAGGGAGCAGGGAGCAGGGAGCAGGGAGCAGGGAGCAGGGAGCAGGGAACAGGGAGCAGGGAGCAGGGAGCAGGGAGCAGGGAGCAGGGAGCAGGGAGCAGGGAGCAGGGAACAGGGAACAGGGAACAGGGAACAGGGAACAGGGAATAGGCAAAAAATAATGTGTTCCTCATTAGTATGGAAAACGCTAGATAGCTGAGCGCTTTTTGATAATGGGTAATAGGGAATAAGAAATTACCTAATTAAATATCAAAAAATATAATAGCGGCTTGGGTGGTTAACTATTAATTGTTAAACATTGTTAAACGTTGTAGGTAAACCATAGACCCACAAAGAAAAGGGAGTCCAGATCTATTATTTTGTTGCAATCACAAAAAATTGAGTGGAAGCAGTAGCCTGATCACTCCTCCAAATAAATATCCTCTAAGGCTTGATCAAATTTCTTTCTAATTTCCGATAGGTTTTGACTTGCCGCAGACGCTCTAATGGCGGATAGAGAATCATCACACCTAAGGGAACTGCTGTCACTAAAATGGCTATCATTACCAAGATATTTAAAAATCCCAGCTTTAAACCGATACCTAAACTAATGCCCAAGGCTACCGATAACACAGGCACTCCCAGGGCTAAGATTTTACTAAACCCACGCTTTCGGCAGCTTTGAGCTACTCCTTCCCCTTCAAAGGCTGCCATAAACACTACCGCATCCACTGCTGCAAAGGTAGCAATTGCGCTATCGGTAGCGCGAAACTTGGCACCAAATCCAGCTACCAACAGGGCTGCTACTCCAGCAAAAAACACTGCTGCTACGGTATCCATAGCCTTTAACGGAATACTAAACCTGGCTCTGACTCTTGCTACCAGTTTCGATATCACCCCAGATGTCACAGCCGCAGTCAATCCCAGCATTGCCACCAAGACTGAGACAAAAGTAGCGATCGCAATCCCGATTGTCCCACTGTTACTCACAATTCCCTCCCAAGCCGTAGTTTCTACCCAAGTAGCTGTCGTAGCTAAACCAATCAATAGCGCTAGGGATAGATAGGGAAGTTTTTTCGTGGCAATTGGTACCGGAGCAGTATGGATTTTCAGGGGTAAAACCTGAGTTGAGTGTTCAGCATTAGTGTGAATTAATACCTCTCGCTCATAGGTTTGGTCTGCCATCAGCTTACTGGTATCTATCGTAATTTGGCACAACCCTTGATTCCCATTAACATCAGCTGTGTCCAATCGAATCCAGTCATGGAAGTAGGGAGTGTGGGGTGGGTCACTGACATGGGGAGCAATTTGCCAGCGGCTTTCTAAGGCTGTGTCTGGAACTGTGTTACAAATCGTGATAGTTTTTGTCAGTTTTTCCCCTAATTTTTTAGCTCTCAACTCTAGATACGATTGGGATAGTTTTGCCTCTGGAATCCGGATAACGTAGATTGGCTTAAGAGCTTCTAAAGCCGTTTCAGCATCAGGAAAACGATCTTTAGGTTTCAGCTCTACCATTCTTTGCAGCCACTGCAGCCAACCCAAACTTACTTGAGGTAGACGATGCTGAAAATTGAGACAATAGTCTTCATCAATTAAAGTATTAATGGTAGTCGATCGAGTACCAGTCAGTAAACAAATCAAGGTCGCTCCTAACCCATATAAGTCTGACGCTTTACTTAGGGCTTTATCAAATAACTGTTCCGGAGCCATAAACCCGATAGTGCCTTTTGCTACAGTACTCACCGCTAGTTCACTATCACCAATCCGAGCCAAGCCGAAGTCTACCAGGAAAACATTGATCGTCTCATCTACTAAGATATTTTCGGGTTTGATATCTCGATGAATGATCGGAGGAATCCGATGTTGTAGGTAAACCAGAATATTGAGTAACCCAACCGCGATTTGCTTAATCTCCTCCGGGTCAAAACTACGAGGTACAGCCAGGGAAGGAGCATGTTTGTATTCCTGTACCAAACAACAGCCCCTAGTGGTTTGAAATGACCCTAAGTAACGGGGGATACCGGGATGATTCAGTCCCCGCAACACTTGAATTTCCCCTTCTATGGTCTCATAGTCTGACCAGTTACTGTTGCGTTGAGCAAACTGAAACTGCTTGATCACTACCAATTGGTGATTGACCTGGTTTCGGGCTAGGTAGGTCACTCTCCCACCAGCGCGATTATGACCCAATTCCCTGATCACTTTGAAATCGTGACTAGATAAGTCTGGAAAATTGCTCATTAATCTATCGGCTACATCACAATTAAGGTAGGCAGCAATGGGCAAGTTTTAATCCTTTCGGTTAGGCTGGGCTTACCTTGCTTTTATTTACGATAGCTTTAGGATTGGGGAAAGGGAGCGACTAGTTGACACTCCCCGGTCTAAAGACGCGGGGATTCTTGCTTCAGCGAGCCAACTTGCTCAACCAAACCTGAGTCAGGAAGAGTAGAGGTCGATTCTCCGCAAGCGTTCGGATCTAAAATCCCGGTTCCGACGTGCCCCGTCGTACCTAAGGCTCGTTTATTACGGTCGATGCCTGGTATTACCCAGGGCACCTCCGCTCCAAAGCCGTGCGTGAAACTTTCGCCTCACACGGCTCCTAAGTTCTCTCAACCAATAGGCTTGTCGGTAGACTTGCAAAGAGTGAATTTGTTGGTGACAACTTCGGTGGACGGCCATTAGGTTGTCTTTTTTCCAGTTGTCGTGATTTCCATCAATGTGGTGGAGTTCAACTCTTTCTTCATCAATGAATTTCATTCCACAGTATCCACAAGAATGGTTTTGCTCAGTCAGTGCCTTGGATGTATGATTGTCGTAGAGTCCGTTGTTCCGTTGACTCCAATATACTAAGTCTCCGTCATAAGGGGACTTGGTACCTTTGACCATCCTGTGTCCGAAAAGTTTTGTCTTCACTTTTGGGAATGCCTTATTACATAGTTCATTTGATTGGTAGCGGCTCACTTTCTTTTCCTTTCGGAATTTTCTGTTTGCTGCTTCTCTCATGAACCATAGGCTATCCCGAGAATCGCTCATATCACACCATTTGTGATATTTTCGCCATCCTCTTACAATGGGAGCCAACTTTTTGGCCTTAACTAAAGCACCATAATTCGAGCTGTTGACTACGGTTTTAATCTTCTCACGGATTTTCCTATGATTGTCCACTGAGGGCTTACAATGGAATTTTCCGTTTTTCTTGACTCGCATTTCCCAGCCAAGGAGACGAAACCTTAGAATAAAGAAGCCTTAATTAATAATTTTTAACCCTTTTTTGCATAGTCTGTCCCCTGTAAAGGCTTCTTTATTCTTACGGTAACTTCATAGGAAGTCAAATCCGTCTGTCGCCTTGGTTATCTTGGTCTTTTCTTGACTGATTTCGAGACCTCGTTCTTCTAAGAATCTTTCCACCTTTTGGAGGACTTTTTCTGCTTTATCTTTTGGTTTTAAGAAGATAATCATGTCATCCGCATATCGGACTGATGGGTGTATCTTCTCTATTCCGTCAAGTGCGATGTTGGCGCTTTAGTGGGCTGACTACTCCTCCTTGGGGAGTTCCTTGTTCAGGGAATTCCGGGCAGATGCCAGCTTTTAAGCATTTAAAGACCCCTATCTTTATTTGCGCTGGGGCTAACAACCTATCCATGATGGACTCGTGGGAGATGCGGTCAAAGCACTTCTTGATGTCTAATTCAATGACCCTTTTTGTGATGCCTTTTTTTGTTGAGTTTAAGTGTTCAAACACATACTTTTGTGCATCATGCGCACTTCGTCCAGTCCTAAACCCGTAACTCCGAGCGTGAAAGTTCGTTTCGTGCGCAGGTTCTAGGGCATATTTGACTAGACATTGCCAGGCTCTGTCGGCGATGGTTGGTATTTTCAGAATTCGGATTTTCCCATTCTTTTTAGGGATTGGTACTTCTCTAAGTCCGCTATGAACCCAGGTGTGGCCATAGTGGTTCAACTGTTCTACCAATTCAATTCGCTCTTGGTAATTCAGGCTTTCCTTTCCGTCAATACCGGCAGTGCGTTTTCCCTGATTTAATTGAGTCACTTGGCGGACTGCCAAAAGTTGAGCTGAACGGGACTTCATTATCAGTTTTTGTAGAGACCGAGCTTTCCTCCAGTCGCCAGCTTGAACCGCTTTGTATATTC
Source organism: Moorena sp. SIO4G3 (assembly GCF_010692305.1). Classification (NCBI taxonomy): domain Bacteria; kingdom Bacillati; phylum Cyanobacteriota; class Cyanophyceae; order Coleofasciculales; family Coleofasciculaceae; genus Moorena; species Moorena sp. SIO4G3. The sequence goes on from NZ_JAAHIG010000038.1 coordinate 11,748, forward strand.
TTCTTTGTAGGCGGAATAAGTTTTGGCGGAGTTTTTTCCACTTCTGACTTTTCCATAGTTCGCTATGTTCTGACATGCGTCTAACCATACTCTACTCTTGTTGAATATATTCTGAGAACCCGTGCCCAGTTTTGAGCACATCTTACCCGACAGTGGGGATTAAGTTTGGCATAACTTACCAAAGGTTCGACCGGCCTTCAGACCCATGATTCTGCTGTCGTTTTTACTCGTTCCATCTATCAGATTGTTTTGACGATTTAGGGTAGTCCGGAGATGAAACCTTAGAATAGTGGAGCCTTACACCAAAATTTTTAACCCTTTTACCCATAGCCGACTAACTATAAAGGCTCCACTATTCTTGCGGTAACTTCGTTCCCAATTTGCCTATCCTCTTCTCGGAGATTACAACTGTCATTCTCAAAACGTTGTGAGAATAGAGGATGAAGTCGCACATGGTTTGTTCAGGTTGTGGCTTATCAATTAGACACTTTTATAGGACTACTTTTACCCATGTCGCCTCCCTGTTAGCGCCAGTGTTGCTACCTGCTTGTGGTCAACTGATTGCGCCCTGATGCCAGCGTCACTCTGCGGAGTTGCCGCCCGCTCGGTGTGGCCAGATAAGGAGTCACATGTCTCCGCATGGGGTGGGTTTTCACCACCATCCGACAGATAGTTAGGATTTTGGGTTTTACCCCGCGAATCCCCCTAGTCATACCCTTCTCTACTACGAGAAGCTCCTACTAGGAACGAGCCGCACGAGAATATTGATTGCAGCGTTGTGATCTCTATCTAACTTGCAACCACATTTGCAGACGTGGGTTCTAGTTGATAGAGATTTTTTTACTTCTTCGCCACAACTGGAACAATTCTGGCTTGTATAGGCAGGATTAACCGCAATAGTTATCTTGCTAAACTTAGTGCCAAAGTGCTCCATCCACTTTCTAAATTGATACCAACCTGCATCATTAATAGACTTAGCTAAACAGTGATTTTTTACTAAATTTTTGACTCTCAGATCTTCATAGGCTACCAGGTCGTTAGACCGGATTACGCAGCGCGCCGGAGACGAAACCTTAGATAGTGGAGCCTTTATGGGTGTTCGGCTTTGCATAAAAGGGTTAAATCTTTTGTAATAAGGCTCCACTATCTTACGGTAACTTCTAACCAGTCTCTTGGCGTGCTCTTCACGCTGCCTACTTATTCTAAGATGATGTCTCCCTAGCCTATTAACTGCTTTCTTTCGATTGGATGAGCCCTTTTTCTTCCGAGAAACTCGGCGTTGATAAAACTTAAGGCGTTTCTCTCCCGTCCTGTAAAAACGAGGATTTGGTTCAGCTTTACCAGTGGAATCAGTATAGAAATCTTTTAATCCTACATCTAAACCTATAGCTTTACCAGTCGGATCCAATTCCTCCTTGATGTCAACTGAAACACAGAACTGGACATAGTACCCATCAGCTTTTTTGACTATCCGAACTCGCTTGATTTGTTTTTTATCAAATCGCCACAATTCCCATTTGCCTTTGAGATTGAGTTTTCCAATTCCCTTTTTGTCAGTAAATGTAATTGACTTTTTTTCGGGAGATAGTTTCCATCCAGATTGCTTATATTCTACAGAACGGCAATATTTATGGAATCTAGGAAAACCTTTCTTGCCAGGTACCTTTTTCTTGCAGTTGTCAAAGAAGCGAGCAATTGATGACCATGCACGCTCAGCACTGGACTGACGGGCAGTAGAGTTCAACTCATTAGCAAACGAAAACTTCTTAGCTAGAACAGCACTATACTTATTTAAGTCGTACTTGCTTACCCCCTTATTGTCCATCCAATAGCGGATACAACTGTTGCGAATGAATTTGACCGTTCTGATCGCTTCATCAATAGCTGAATATTGTTTTTGTTTGCCGTACGCTTTAAACTCTAGAATAATCATCAGTATCGACCTCTACCTCTTATCTTATTCTACAATAGCCAGCACAAAATTTCGGAACTATCTCAAATATTTTTTTTCACGGCGGCTAAAGCCACCATCTCGCTTTCATCCCCGGTCTAAAGACGCGGGGTTTTCAGCATCGTCGATTCTTTATAATTTTTTTAATATGGTTGTAATGATAGGCGTTTCCACTTCTCCCTGGGTCTTCCCTGATGTCCTATGAAACTGATCAAACGCACTACGCTCCATTATCAAGCTGGTAACTCAGATAAAATCTACGAAGTCGATCTGTGTGATCTCGGTAACGAGCAGTATATCGTTAACTTCCGCTATGGACGCCGTGGCAAGACCTTGAAAGAAAGTTCAAAAACTGCTCAGCCGGTAGCTTTGGCTAAAGCACAACAAGTCTTTGATCAGTTAGTGGGCTCAAAACTCAACAAAGGCTATCAAGATGTAACTGAGCCATCAAGTAGTCAAACTCAACAAGAGGTTAATGACTTAAATACCAGTAACTTAACTACTACTAACTTAGTTACCAAGGACCCACGCCATCAAGCCATTCTCAACGCGATCGCTTTTGGCACGGCAGAGCCGAACGCAAAACCAGATAGTAGTAAAGGCTCTAGTAAATGGTCCCAAACCCGAGCGATCTGGCGGGCTGGAGAATTGAAAATTCGTGAAGCTACTCCCCTAATTATCCCCCTGATTGGCACTGATCAACCCTTAAAAGACTACTGCATTGCTTGGGCTTTGGGATGGTGTGGTGATCAGCATGTAATTCCTCACCTCCAACGCTTGTATGAAACTCCTTCAACTCCAGACTTTGTCAAGGGGATTGCTTGGGAAGCCTGGATGAAACTCTGTGATCCATCAACTCAAGAACGGTTGCGCTCTCAACAGATAGAGCAATTGCCTGCCGAATTGCAATCCCATATCGAAACCGATAATCCTGCTGAGTTCTCTAATGCCCTAGTTACCTATCTAGACAGTAACGACTATACTCGTTTTGGTGTCCTCGATACCCTATATCAAATTAATAATGCTCAAGTGCGTCCAGCACTACTAAATATCTTACGCACTGCTCCCCTACGCCCCAACTACTTCAAAGCCATTCGCCACATATTTAAAATTGCCGAATATCGACAAGATCCCCAAGTATTTGGCATTATCGCCTACCGCCTAGACACCGAGCCACCAATGTTTCATCAGTCTTATTGGCATAAGTATTACTGGGACAGAAATAGTCGCAAATATATTCCCCGTTCCAATTACCTCGGTAGTCCTGATGCTAAACGGGCTTACAGCAACGTAACTCGTGACTATCTACGGCGGCGGGTATGGCGGACTCTCAGGAAATTGGGTGAAGAATGCGATCGCAATTACATAAATCTAGCCCTAGAGATACTACTCCAATATTCTGATTCTGATGGGGTGCCCGCCAGAACATCAACCTTGTATCGCTGGAACTACTCCAACGGTCGTCGCAGCAGCTACACTCGCAACTGGGACAGCTATGCTGGTTACTTAACCTTTAACCATATTCTCTATACCAATAGTCCCCGTTACCAATTAATGCCTAACAGCCAGGCATGGCGTTGTCGAGACAACTACAAACCCGGTGATCCACAGCCAGATGTGCGAGAAGAAGCCTTTCCTAAACTTTGGGAGCAACATCCAGAGGCACTGCTACAGTTATTATTACAAAGCCACTGTCATCAAGTTCATCAGTTTGCGGCCAAAGCCTTAAGGGTATGTCAGTCATTCTGTAATCAAATCGATACAGATACTGTAATCAGACTAGTTAACAAACCCTACCCAGTAACCGCTCAACTCGGCTTTGAACTAGCAACACAAAAATATAATTCCGATAATCCCGACAATCCTAACCTAGACTTATTACTTGCCTTAGCCAACTGCCAGTTTCCACCAGCTCGTACTCAAGCCCATCAGTGGATACAAGCAATACCAACTCATTTGATTACCGCCAGCCCGCTGATCATCCCTTTAGTCATCAGTCAACACTCCGATACCCGTACCTTTGCCCGTCAGTTACTGACTCAATCAATAATAAGTGAAGCAACAGCCAAAGTATTAATCGGGCGAATTATTGTAGCAGTACTCGCACTAGAACCAACTCAAACCGATATCGCCAAAGACACTGCTCAAACCCTGCTTCTAGGTTTTACCCCCCAACTCAGGACATTGGGTATGGGAGTAGTACTAGATCTGCTCCAACACCCCATGCCAGAAATCCAAGAATTGGGAGCAAGAATCCTATTCAATCACGAAACTCCTGCCGCTGACTTACCACCCAAATTAATTGAATCACTCCTCAACGCTTCCCATCAGTCAGTGCAAGGGATTGGAGTTCAGATTTTCGGTCAACTTCCCGATCAACGGTTGCTACAAGACTACGACTTAGTATTAGCGATCGCAACCAATCAACAAGCACACTTGCGTCAAGGTATTCGTCCAGTAATTCAGCGCTTAGGACAATTATATCCAGAATTTGTAACTCAGCTAGCCACAGAAATCATTACCCTATTGCAGCTACCAGAAAGACATCAAGGTGTTCACCAAGATTTAGTCCAACTGCTACGAGAAGACTTACCCAGCTGGATGACTAGGATTCCCAAAGACAAAGCCATGGAACTTCTCCAAGCCAAATCATCAGCCGCTCAAGAATTAGCAGGATTAGTACTCCAAGCTAACTATACCACTTGGGTATTAGAATTAGAAACTCCTGACATTGTCAAACTAGCCAATCATGAAATCCTATCCGTCCGTCAAGCCGCTTGGACAATGATTGAGCAAAGGCTCAACCGTATCCGTAGCAATTCTCAAGACATGTTAGCCGCAGTGCGATTACTAGAAGCAAAATGGCAGGATTCCCGAGAATTTGCGACCAAACTCTTTAGCCAACAAATTACCGAACAAGACTGGACACCTGAAGTCATGGTCAGTATTTGTGACAGTACTCGGGATGATGTTCGTCAATTTGGGCGGGATTTAGTCCTACGTACCTTTCAGCAGAGTTATGGTCAAGATTATCTCCTCAAATTTAGTGAACATCCCAGTCAAGACATGCAGCTATTTGCCACTAACTATCTAGAACAGTATGCCGTAGATAATCCCGACCGTTTGCAAGACTTAATCCCTTACTTTATCAGTATTTTGTCTCGTGTTAATCGCGGACGAATTGCTAAACAGCGCGTCTTCACATTTCTAGAAACTGAAGCCCAAAAAAGCCAAGCATCTGCTAAAATAGTAGCAGAAATATTAACACGACAATCCATCACAATGGCTATTGGTGATAAAGCCCGTTCAATTCAGATCATGCTAAAAATTCACCAAAACTATCCTACTATTCCTCTTCCCATTCACGTTAAACCAGTCTCCGAAGTCAGAGGAGTTTAGGGATTTATCAGTTGTAAATTTTAGGGAATAGGGAATAGGGAACAGGGAACAGGGAACAAGGCGTAGGGTGCGTTAGGGACGGGCTGGCCCTGATTTTCCGCCTCGAGCGCCAGTGTTAGGATAGCCCGTCCCGTAACGCACCGCCAGCGTTGGGACAGCCCGTCCGGAAATGAAACGGGCAAGATGCCCGTTCCACCAAGATGCCCGTCCCGTAACGCACCACCAGGTCAAACAGTAAAAATGAGATGCACCCAGCCATCACCTCAGCTCTTAACAATTTAAACAATACTTCAACACCCTAAAAACCATGGAATTTAACTACGCCTATAAAAATAGTACAGCAGTTAGCGATCGCGGCAGCAGCACCCAAATGTCCTTCTCCCCAGACACCAAGCGTCCTCCCACCTACTTCATTGGTGAATTAGGGAAAAATGTAGCCTTTCGAGAAGCCATCAGCGCCCTACATGACGTAGTAGTTTCCGATTTACGCTTCAAACCCAAAGACAGAACCGAGTATAAACAATGGCGTGCTAACCAAGACCAACAAGACTGGCAAATCATAGCCGCACAACGCCAAGACCTCGCCAATAAAATTAAACCCTTACAAGCAGAACTAACTCAATTAAATCAGAACCGATATCAACGATTATCCACCTTTTATAAAGCCAGACAGCAGTACTACAATTATCTCTATGAGAAAGACCGTGATGCCTGGTTTGTCCTCGATCCAGTAATTACCGTTCATCCCGATGAAGTCTTCTTTGAATGTTTCAGCCAAGATGAATCCAGTTATGGCCGACTAGGAGCCAGCTACGAAGTCTTTAAAACTATCAGCGAATTCGCCTGCGGTACAACAAACATAGATTACTCCGCCGCCCTATACAACGAATTTCAAAAAATCCGCAGTTACAAGACAACCCAATTTGAAATTGACCCCTCCGGTTTTGAAGTCAAAACCACCCATGAAGCAGCATTTAAAGAAGTCAAAATTGACCTACCAGACAGTTGGGTAAGAGGATTTCTACAAGTCAGTTCCGCCATGGCCTTACCTGCCACCACCTTTGACTTGCAGCCCATGGATATTCACAATATCTGTTTTGTGTTGCGTCGCCACAAAGAAAAAACTGGTCCACGGGGAATGCGTTACCATCTCAAACCAGGAGAACCCGTGCGAATAGTATTTGAGCCTTGGAACATCGAAATAGTCTGTTCGCGATCGCCCTATCAAGGTTCATCAGAACAGGTCATCCGAGTTTGGGGACGCCGCCGCCTCCACATCCTAGAACGTCTTATTCCCATTGCCAACAAATTTACCATTCACCTACTCGGAACCGGCATGCCATCCTTTTATGTAGCTGACCTAGGGGATATGTCCTTTACCCTCGGCTTATCAGGATGGACAGCTAACGATTGGTCTCAAGCTGGGAACTTTGACTTAATGGCACCCCGTGCAGATGTAGACCAGTGGACGCAACAACTCATTTTTGACGCACTCAGAGAAAACTGGGTAGAAAGTCCCCACAGTCTTGCCCAGCGCTTAGACTTAAGTCCTACTGCTGTCCTAGGTGCCTTAGGAGCTTACACCCAAGCCGGACGAGCCATTTACGACTTAAACAAGCAAGTATATCGAGTCCGGGAACTCTCCCGAGAGCCCTTACCCATGGAACGGTTACGGTTTGCCAATCAGCGAGAAGAAACAGCAACCCGCTTCTTAAGTAACAATGCCGTACAAGTAACCTCAGTAAACGACACTCAAGGTACACTCCAGCTACAGGGAAATGTCAAAGATAAAAGCAAAACCTATAATCCTGCTTTGACAATTGATCGTGATGAACGTATAATAGCGGCAGAGTGTACCTGTAATTGGTATCAGCAAAATAAGCTGTACAAAGGTCCTTGTGAACACATTCTGGCGTTGCGGATGCAGCACGCTCGTCAGTATCAATAAATCACGTCCATTCCATCAGTTGGTAAACAGCCTTGCAATCTGGGCGGTGGATCGCCGTCCCTGCGATAAGTTCAACCACGCATCACTAGCCTGCTCGTGACTGTGCGGGCTATCGGGTGCTATCGCTATTACGGTTTCGTTTTCTTAAAACTAATTAGCGATAGCACCCGAGCCCGCTTGAGTTGAGCAGTCTAGTCCGAGGGAGTTTACGAAGGGGTAACCAACGGAGTGGGCGTTATTTTTTGGCGTTGCTTAATCTGGGAATAGTTAACCAGAAAAGGTAATTTTTTGATATTTGAAATAATAAATAAGAAGGGCATTGCTTTATGGAGCAATGCCGATACTTTTGCTCCATCTTAGATAGTGAGTTGAGAAATGGATGGTAAAATTTACCTCTGTTTGAGCTAACACTAATTAATCGAACTACCCAACTAACCATAAAAAAACTATTAACAATTAACCATTTAGGCTCCCCCAATCTGAATATTGCGCACCCGCACCGGCACACAAGCATGGGTCATTTGAGCAATTTGTATCGGTTCCCCTTTACCACACATATGGGTACCACACTGCTCCTGTTCCGAAGCCACTCCAATGGCATCAACACTATTCCAGAAATCAGTACTCATAGAATGATAGGTGACATCCTTGAGCATGCCCACTACTTTACCTTTCTCCACCTTCCAGAAAGCATCTCCACCAAACTGAAAATTACGTCGCTGCTGGTCAATGGAAAAACTACCTCTACCATCAATTAAAATCCCTTCCTCAGTCTCAGCAATCATTTCTGCGAGTGTGGCAGAGTGACTTCCTCCCTCTGCTCCCGGTTCCAACCCTAAATTAGGAATCCGCACCATTGGTACACTTGACCAACTATCGGCGTAAGCGCAACCGTTACTACTAGCATTACCTAGTCGATAAGCCGTTTCCCGGTCAGTGAGGTAGTCTACTAAAATGCCATCCTTGACAACATACCAATCTTGTGCTGGTACCCCCTCATCGTCATAACCTAAAGTACTACGTCCCCCCGATTGAGTGCGATCGCATTTAAAATTCACCCAAGGAGCAGCATATTGCAACTTCCCCAATTTATCAGTAGTCGCAAAGCTAGTACCAGCAAAATTCGACTCATAGCCGTACACCCGATCCAGTTCCGTAGGGTGTCCCACCGATTCATGAATTGTTAGGTGGAGATGACTAGGCTTCAGAATCAGAGTGCTGCGAATACCAGAAGGTCCTTTGGGAGCATGAACCTTCTCTATTGCTTCTTCTGCTACCCGTTCTACCTGATTCAAAAGGTCTGGAGGTTGAATATGCTCATAACCGATATTTAAAGGTGGACGCTCATAGCTACGGCTTTGAGCATCCCCATTGGCAACTGCTGTACAACCCAGACCTGGATAGCTGCGGTATATAGTTTGTTCAATTAGGGAATCAACAGTAGACGCAAAAATCTTGTCTTCACGAGTAAAACGCAGGAAAGAGTAAGCCTTCTTAATTCCGCGATCGCTATAGCTAAGCAATTGATTATTGATACGCAATAGTAAATCGGCTTTCTCAGTAATTGGTATAGTAAACGGGTCAATTTCGATTGGAGTAATATAGCTATCGCGATAGGCTTCTACTGGCGCTAATCTTACCTGTGTTTGCTGAGAAAGGCGGCTACCTTTAGCAATTTCTACAGCTAAAGCCACCATTCGTTCCACTTCCTCTGGAGTTTTATAGGGACTAGCCGCAAACCCCCAAGCGCCCTTTAGTAACACTCTTACCCCAAAGCCAGAACTAACATTATCACAGAGTTGGCTAAGGGAGCGATCCTGTGCGGTTAAATTCTGATTACGGTAAGTACAAATACGGATATCCCCATACTCACAACCAGCTTTACGAATTAAATCAATCCCTAGTGTCGCCAAGTTTCTCGCCAAGTCAGTAGTCGTAATTGGTGATAAGGCTTGTATCATATGTAAAGTATGTAAATAATTTTTAAGAACAATGCCTAATATGGATTAAAGTTGCTATAATTCCACTGGAATTAGATTAGGCTTAACCTAACCCTCTCTTCATTTTAATAGTTTTGGGAATGGGCATCTTCCCCGTTCCTGATATTTTGAGTGAGTAAAATGCCCACCCCACTTATATTCATTCCAATATTTAGTAATGCCAAAGTTTCGGTATAAAACATAGTTCTATGGGGAATTTTTTTGTTGATAATACTGCCCCAAAACTCCATCTGAGATAATAGATACAGGTTTCTGAAAAGTCATAAAGAAATAGTGATTATATGAAGCGTATTATTGACTATGTTAAAGCGATTAAGGGGGCAACCAGCCCTTATAAAATTGTGAACAGCGACTCTCAATCAAAAACAGAACGTGATGTTACAGGTAGCACTATTTATACAGTACGACAAGTTCACTATTTTGATGATGGAGTATCCGTTGAATACGAACGTGAACACGATGATGGTGCACCTTACCCTGGTTGTCAAGAGTTTTGGTATACCTACAAAGTAGTTAATCCTAACGGTTTTGAATTTGAGGGGGAGACGACTAAGTTATTTAAAAGTAATTCAGAGATTGAAAAGTGGTTGAAATCTAATGGATAATCAGCGAATTCAAATTAAAGGCTAGGACAAGCAGTATCCAATACATCTATAGCAAGATTAAAATTTATTCTCGAGTAAAGCTCTATCTTAAATTTGCTTAAAAGAATTACAATTAATCCAAGACAGTGCGGTGGTCGCCTTTGCATTTGAAGTATGCTGAGATCTTGCACCAGTATCAAAAAAACTTAATAACGGCAGTGATAACAATTAATTTCAGTACTGAAAAAGTCAAATCTTATCACTGTCCCCTGTTCCCTACCTTGACAGGTAAATTTTAAACTTGGTGCAAAATCTGAGCCATCCAACTTTGACGGTGGGGATGGATAGCCGAACGATTGATTATATGCTATTATGAAAATAACTCGCTTAGGTTTACATGGTGAGGCATGGGCTGATAATAGTTGAGCTAGGTGGATAAGAGATGTAGTCAAAGCGCGTGAACGAACTCGACCACCGTTCGCAACAGCGTTTCGGGTTTCGCCGACGCTAAGCGAACCGAAAAGGCAAGCGCAAGATGTCATGAGACATAATCGACTGGAACACCAGTTATAAACCGCGAAAACCAAGCGGCAAAAAAAGAATTACTGCCTGTGGAAGACGGGCGGCTGCCTGTGGACGCTGAGTAAGACCATCACCAGATTCAGTTCTGGACTTTCTGTGTACGCGGAAGTACCCAACGTGGCATCGGCGGATGAAACGGGAAATCCTGTTCGCGAAGCGTCGGCTTTGCCGAAAGACGAATAAGACCGTCCTTGTGACGCCAGTTGGAAGCCCCAACTTCAGCGGATCTTGTTGGGGTACTTCACTAAAGGTCAGTACAATCAAGCCCACTGGTTGTAACCATTCAGCCTAATCCTAAAAGCAATAACAAGTAATAAGAACCAATAATAAATCAGCGTGTTTCTAGTTGTCCAGAATCAATCATTTACGAGCAGCCCTAGGTCAAATACCTAATTTTTCCTTGATTCAAGACCTGAATGCATTGAGATAATAGGTCAATTGTTAATAGTTAATTAAGGATCCGTAACAGCTATTAAAATAGATTTGCCCTGGTTTTAGTTGATATAAAAATATTTATTACAAACTCTATGGTAACCTGAAATAGCTTCAGTAATTCTACATCTAGTGAGCTGATCGACTAATTCTCCCTATTTCCCTAGCTCCTCCTTAGTCTCAACCGACAAAGAAACAGCCCTGCTCCAAAGCAGGGGAGATCAGGTTTGTTGTTAAGGTTTATTTTGATCAATTAGAAGCCCCCGGTATAGTCTTCGATTTACCGGGGAAGCATGTCAGTGATCTTCAAATTCGGGATAAATATCCTTTTCAAAGATTTCCTTAATCCAGTCAGGTAAGAAATACTCAGGCTTGTTGATATCCATATCCTGGCGGAGATCCACTTTATACTTGGCATCCCGTGGGGCGATTGAGGGAACCCAAGCTGAATGGAGAGACAAAGCAAATTTAACGTCCTCGTGACCCAATTTGGTAATTGGTCCTGGGGCCAGATTTCCTGCTTGCCAAATCCAAAATTCAGACCCACTAGGAGTAGTTACCGTCGCCACGATATACCCTTCAAGTTCGTCAGTTTGCCCTTGCTTAGGAACATAAATAGGGGTATTAACGACATACCCTCGTTCGATAGCCCATGAATCTTTAACTTCCATATCCACTGGAGACCATCGCAAAATACCCGATGGTTTCCAATTAGGTAAATCGTTTACTGGTACTTTACGGAAAGGATGATTAGCGTATAATTCAACCAATCTGCGAGGGGTAATTTCACTAATATACCCAGGGTAGTTTACCCAAATATTCTGAAATTGTGGGGGCGAAGTACCTTGAATTCCTTGATATGTAGGGAGTGCAACTCCCCAAAATTCTTCGAATAAGCAAGGTTGTTCACTCTTTAGTTCCCCTGTCTTCGCATTAACAACACATTTACCAAAACCCTGCTGATCATATACACCAGGAGGATAGCCATAAAAAGCAGATGGAACAAACTCAAATAAAGTTGGCCATCTTTTATCCGATTTCTGTAGCCACTCGCTAACATCATGACCAGAAGCTAACACCAGATGCAAGGTCAAATTTTCTCCATCATTATCTTCATAATCAGCATAAAAATGAACACATTCGCGAGGGATTGTGATGTGTTTCGCAATAGCTTTTCCGCCCTGAAGTTGTGCTCGCGGCACTAACCAGACTTGATTGTAAGCTGATTGAGCTTTAGCTTTTACTTCAGGAATTAACATTCTTAAAGATTCTATGCGAAAAGCCGTGTCAATAATTACCACGTAGTTTTTGGTAATCGCTATCTGGTGCGTAGATTGCTTAATTTCAACTGGCTTATTGGTGCGCTCATCAATTATTTGGGTTGTCTGGAACTTACCTTGACCATTCCAAATATGTATATAAGTATCTGGATCAATTGCTCCCACACTGATTGGAATATCAAAGATGCAATTAATAATAAATATTTCTCCCGTCTTCTGATCGTAAGCGCTATGGGCTGCACTCATATGCATAGGAAAAATCCAGGGGATTTGAATATCCCCAAGACTTGGTATGCCATTTATTTCTAAAGGAATCCATTCGGAGCGATCGCCTACAGGTGTAACTGGTTTTAGGGTGGTTAAGTCAAACTCGAAAGGACGACCTGAATCAATGGTGGCAAACATACGCCAAGAGTTATTCTCAGGATCTTGGAAAGCTTGAAGCGCTGTATTACATTGGTTTTGTAAGCCTAATCTGGGGCTTAGACGAGCCAAACCTCCCAGATTACGAAATCTAAATAATCTCCCAAACAGTAATTTTCGCAAATTTGTGAAGTATGTCCACCAGGGCTGTTGATTAATTTTTTGATCACAGATGACAGAAGGCGTGCGAAATTGTTCGGTTTTGAGATGGATTCTTCCGCTTTCAAAATCTAAACGATACAACTGTCCATAGCCATTAAACCAAGGAGTAGCTCCATTTTGAGGTGTTGGAACTAACCAAAAAGCATGTCCCTCACAATCAGAAGGAATTTCTCCCTCAATTACATTCATCTCTAGGTCGAGAGATGCTGTATTGTGTTCGCGGAGGTTATTGGGTAAGTCAGTTGAAAATGTTGCTTTCGGTTTTGCTGTCATGGTTACTGTTTTGGTCTATAACCAATACGCATATATCTTGGTATATTCTACCAGTATAAGTAAATGTTAAGACATAGTTCTCTTCTGTGATAGGAAATTTTACGTTCCGAAGTTCTCTTTAAACTAAAATACTATGTCCTCAACTATAATTCCAGGGCAAACCCATCTAAATTCTAGAAGTCTTACTCAGAAGCGATTCAGCCCAGTTTTGGGTAGACAGCCCGGTTTTGGAGGTTTCCACAAGGCTATCAGCTATGCACAGGTGCAACTCGTGAGCGACTGCATCAAGACAGCGTGCCCATAGCCCATAAGTGGATAACTGATAACTGATAACTGATAACTGATAACTGATAGCTGAACGCGCACGCGTGGGCGTAGCGCATTAGCTGATAGCTGATAAGTGACAGCTAAATTATTACAAAATTGTCCCTCTCTTATATTACTTTAAAAAACTCGTTATAATAGATGACAATTAATTCCTAAAAAATCAACTATGCTGACTGGCTCAATGTTACTAAAAATAATCACAGTCTTTACCGCAATGGGAATGAGTTTACTTTTAGGGAACGTAGATTACTACAATAGATTTAACCCTCAGCAATCTTACCCCACAGCAAATAACTACCAGACCAAAGAAAACAAAAGTATAACGAAAATGGAATTTGGCCAGACTAAAGATGGTAAAAACGTTTATCTCTATACTTTAACCAATACCAATGGTTTAGTAGCTAAGATAACCAACTATGGTGCTACTCTTACTGAATTACACTTGCCTGACAAGAGCGGTGAGCTAGACGATGATACACAACATTTTCCTGACTCAGTCAATCAGCCTAACTTTCCTTCGGTTATCTTGAATCCAGGTGAAACTTACCGACACCTAATGGTTTATAAATTTTACACCAAACAAAATAATCTAGGAAAAATTA
>NZ_JAAHIG010000038.1:25810-52423 GCF_010692305.1 Moorena sp. SIO4G3
ACACAACATTTTCCTGACTCAGTCAATCAGCCTAACTTTCCTTCGGTTATCTTGAATCCAGGTGAAACTTACCGACACCTAATGGTTTATAAATTTTACACCAAACAAAATAATCTAGGAAAAATTATTGCTCCCAATACTCAAGTTGAAAAGGTAGCAGGAGGTTTTAAGTTTACTGAAGGACCTGTTTGGCATCCCGACGGATTTCTGCTATTTAGTGATATTCCAGCTAATACTATTTATAAATGGCAACCAGAGCAAAAAAACGAGATTTTTCGTCAACCTTCTGGCAATGCTAATGGTAATACGTTAGACCGCTCAGGGCGTTTAGTTACTGCCGAACATAGTAATCGTCGTCTATCCCTAACACAGAAAGATGGAAACATCGTAACTCTAGCTAGTCACTACCAAGGCAAGCGGTTAAATAGTCCCAACGATCTAGCAGTCAAATCAGATGGTAGCATCTATTTTACCGATCCTCCCTATGGCATCAAATCCGAACAAGAAGAATTAGGGTTTTATGGTGTTTATCGCCTAGCACCAGATGGCACACTAACCCTGCTAGTTGATGACTTTGTGCGCCCTAATGGTATTGTCTTTTCCCCAGATGAAACTAAATTATATGTGAATGATTCACAAAGAGGTCATATTCGGGTTTTTGATGTCAAGCCAGACGGGATGTTAGAGAATGGAAAACTTTTTGCCGAACTGAAACCTCCTAGTAAAGAGGGGGCAGCAGATGGTATGAAGGTAGACATCCAAGGAAATGTTTACAGTACTGGACCTGGGGGAGTTTGGATTTTTGATCCCAGCGGCAACCTACTGGGCATTATTGAAGTGCCAGAAGCGCCCGCTAATTTAGCCTGGGGTGATAGTGACTACCAAACCCTTTACATTACTGCAAGAAACAGTCTTTACCGTATCCGTCTTAAGATTAAAGGGATGCCCTAGAAAGTCCTACTAATTCTACTGCATTAATCAGAGAATTAGTAGGAGTATATAATTTATAATTCAGATTAATGGTAGTGGTACACAAGTAGTGATCGATAACAGAAGCGTCTAAACCTCCTCTATTTTCTGGAGATATCTACTGAAAATAGTTCAAGATTGAGTGCATACATCTCATCCTGGAAGCGCATAAAAATATTCCATACCTCTTCAGTCACCATATAAACTAGGCTACGGGAAACTTCTATCTCATCCAGACGGCGGGCTAGATGGATAGAATCTCCAGCATGATCCGCTTCTACCACGCTATGTAAGGTGAGCCAAGTTAGATCATGCTCAGAAATTTCCTGAGTCCGCATGATTTGCTCATTGAGACATTCAATGAACTTCTTGGCGTAAATCTCTTCTACCAAAAATGCAGCGATGATAATAGTCGGATCAGGAGCATTAAAATAGCCTTCTAGTCGTTGTCTTAGTTTTATCCCAGGTGAGCTAATGTTCAGAGCATCCATCTTCCCGGTAGCAATTGACTCTGGTTGCCAGGGATGAAAGGCATGATAAAAGCGATTATATAGTAAAGTATGACACTGTTCAGGATTTCCGTTCCCAAGTTCATCATAGAGCTGTTTTACAAGTAAGCAACGAATAATATTATCGTCGATTCTAGACACAGCACTAGCGAGCCAGCGAACAAACTCTGCAGTAATCCCCTGAAGATTATGGAGAAGCAACCAAATGCTGGAAAGATCTATAGGCCTTGAATGCAACCACTGGAAGTAGTCATTTCTTATATCTTTTTGCTCGTAAAAATTAATGACTGCTTCTAGGCTTTGGTAATTCCGATCTGGAGTAGTTGAGTTATTCTCAGGAAAACTCAGAGACACTGGTGATTCTTTCTGAGAAACCGAATGAAATGTAACCATACAAAAATATCTTGTTAAAAAATTTACCCAAAAACATCAGTATACTATTTATTATAGTAGTTTAGACTAATTCAAGAGTGTTGTAGTCTTTAACTTGACTATCGTTTCCCTGATGCCCGATATATTGTCAATGCTGCGGCACACTCAGGCTGGTTCGTAAGATTTCGGAAAAATTCTAGACCGGCTTCTAGCCTTTGAGAATCCTTTCCCAGTTTTCGTGTCATTTCCATGAGAGTTGGTTGTATACAAGAGTGCATATACTCTACCAACTTCTCTAGATCTTGATCTTCAGTATTACCAAAGTTATAAAACGCCCATGGTATATTAGTGACCTCCTGAAAACCCACTGAAGTTAAAAGTGGTCCCAAAATTCGCCCGATACAGGGATTACCATCTGCATATAAGAACATTTCACGGTAAGATTGCAGTAAATATTGATAATCAGGGGAGTCAGGCCAAATCAGGTGAGTTTCGTAATCAGTTTCAGTTACGGTAATTCGACCGCCTGGCTTGAGGACACGGTACGCTTCCTCCAGAATTGCTTTGGGATTTGAGACATGTTCTAAGAACCAGATGGCATAAACATGATCAAAACTGGCATCGGGCCAAGGAAGCTGAATGGCATCACCTACACGCAGATCAATGTTGTTTTCAAAACCAAGAGTATGTAAATAGTGCTGAGCGCATTCTATTTGAGTAGATTCGAGATCGATTCCAGCTACTCTCAAATCTGGAAAACTGTCTAGAATTATTCCTAAGACAGCACCTGTACCACAGCCGATTTCTAACAAATTCTCGGTCGGAAACAAATTGAGATCGCGCAATAGCACTTTGTCCCGCCAATATTGAGCTTGTTTAACTAAGCGTTGTTGCTCTTGATGTGAATAGCCATGTATGTACTTTTTGGACAAGTGTTAGTCTCCCAACTGAACTAATTTAGAAGATTGTCGATGAAGTTTATAAATTAACATGGATGGATAATTTTAACACACTTTAATTTGCCAGGACCAGAGTGTGT
This sequence comes from Moorena sp. SIO4G3, assembly GCF_010692305.1. Taxonomy (NCBI): domain Bacteria; kingdom Bacillati; phylum Cyanobacteriota; class Cyanophyceae; order Coleofasciculales; family Coleofasciculaceae; genus Moorena; species Moorena sp. SIO4G3. The sequence goes on from NZ_JAAHIG010000038.1 coordinate 28,700, forward strand.
TAAAATTATCTAAACTATCCTATTGTTTCTAACACAGAATATCTTAATTTCTCTGCTGCATCTTCCATTTCTACTAGTGATTCAATCGCCATAACATCTGTAAGTGAAACACCTAAAATTTTAGCGGCTTTCCGAATTGCTTCCTTCTCCTTTTGATGATAGTCTCTATCAGCTCGGCACATCTTAATTGCTTGATATAAAATAACTTTGGGCGAATTCATGGGAAAATCAAAATTAATCTTCTCCAATAGCTCTTCGAGATTAACATCTTTCCAATTCAGATTTTTGACAGTGGCAATATACTCTTTACTGATTTCTGGCAAATACTCTTCAGTACATCCGAACAAAACCAGCTCATCAATGTACCAATCCAATTCTGCCTCTGCCAGCTCACCCTCTGCACCAGCAATTGCCAACAACACACGACTATAATTAACCGCAACATCAAAGTCACCAGGTTGGTGAATATTGTATTGTCTTTTTGAATAGGGGGATGGTTGCAGTGCCTTGCCGTTACTCATATTTTGTCCTGGATTTGTCTAAGACTGATTTAATACTAAGATATTTAGTTGATGCTAAACTAAAATTTTAACAATGTCAATTTTTTATAGGGCGTGTCATCAAATAGGTATCAATCTAGTTTAGAAGCGATGCATATCGTTAACAAATATAGAAATTCTACGACTTGTGAGGTAAAAATTTCTGAGGCGCGCACCAAAGCGCGAATTTAATTACGGGTCAAGCGCACCTAAGGGGTATTGAGGGTTTTCCCTGCTCGCGCTTTGCATGGAGACAGCGTGCCCATAGCCCATAAGTTGATAACTGATAGCTGAACGCGCACGCGTGGGCGTAGCGCATTAACTGATAGCTAATTTATTACAAAATTATCCCTCTATTATATTACTTTAAAAAACTCGTTATAATAGATAACAATTAATTCCTAAAAAATTAACTATGCTGACTGGCTCAATGTTACTAAAAATAATCACAGTCTTTACCGCAATGGTAATGACTGTACTTTTAGTAAAATCAGATTTATACAAGAGATTTAACCCTGAGCAATCTTACGCCACAGCAAATAACTACCAGACCAAACAAAACAAAACTTTAACCAAGATTGAATTTGGCCAGACTAAAGATGGTCAAAACGTTTATCTCTATACTTTAACCAATACCAATGGTTTAGTAGCTAAGATAACCAACTATGGTGCTACTCTTACTGAATTACACTTGCCTGACAAGAGCGGTGAGCTAGAGGATGTAGTGCTGGGATTTGATAGTCTAGAAGCTTATTTGACCGCTAAGCACTACCTATATTATGGTGCAATTGTTGGTCGCGTCGCTAATCGGATTAAAGATGCTCAGTTCACTCTCAATGGTCAAAAGTATGATCTAGCTGCTAATGCCCCTCCCCATCACATACATGGTGGTAACAAGGGTTTTGACAAAGTGGTTTGGAAAGCTGAACCAATTAACAGTAGCCAAGGACAGGCACTAAAACTAACTTATCTGAGTCCTGATGGAGAAGAAGGATATCCAGGTGATTTGACAGTTACAGCTATTTACACTCTGACTAACGATAATGAGTTAAAGCTGGAAATGACTGCTACCACTAACAAACCTACTCCTGTCAACTTGGTGAATCATACATATTGGAACTTGGCTGGTCATGGTTCTGGAAATATTCTAGGACAATATTTAACGATAAATGCCGATAGATATACGCCTAACAACGAACAGCGCATCCCTACAGGAGAGATTAAATCAGTTAAAGATACACCCTACGACTTTACTCAGCCTCAGTTGATTGGAGATGGAATTAATCAGCTTAGAAATACCCTAAAGCCAAACTATCCAGGAGGCTACGACCTCAATTATGTCTTGAATGGAGAATCAGAAAAAATCAAACTCGCAGCTACTGTATATGAACCAAAATCTGGTCGGGTGATGGAGCTTCACAGTAATCAGCCAGGAATACAGTTTTTTTCGGGAAATCTTCCTAAGCTTAGAACTGTGGGTAAAGGAGATGTTGTTTATACAAATCATCAAGGTTTGTGCCTAGAGACACAACATTTTCCTGACTCAGTCAATCAGCCTAACTTTCCTTCGGTTATCTTGAATCCAGGTGAAACTTACCGACACCTAATGGTTTATAAATTTTACACCAAACAAAATAATCTAGGAAAAATTATTGCTCCCAATACTCAAGTTGAAAAGGTAGCAGGAGGTTTTAAGTTTACTGAAGGACCTGTTTGGCATCCCGACGGATTTCTGCTATTTAGTGATATTCCAGCTAATACTATTTATAAATGGCAACCAGAGCAAAAAAACGAGATTTTTCGTCAACCTTCTGGCAATGCTAATGGTAATACGTTAGACCGCTCAGGGCGTTTAGTTACTGCCGAACATAGTAATCGTCGTCTATCCCTAACACAGAAAGATGGACAAATCGTAACTCTAGCTAGTCACTACCAAGGCAAGCGGCTGAATAGTCCCAACGATATAGCAGTCAAATCAGATGGTAGCATCTATTTTACCGATCCTCCCTATGGCATCAAATCTGAACAAGAAGAATTAGGCTTTTATGGTGTTTATCGCCTAGCACCAGATGGCAAACTAACCCTGCTAGTTGATGACTTTGTCCGCCCTAATGGTATTGTTTTTTCCCCAGATGAAACTAAATTATATGTGAATGATTCACAAAGAGGTCATATTCGGGTTTTTGATGTCAAGCCAGACGGGATGTTAGAGAATGGAAAACTTTTTGCGGAACTGAAACCTCCTAGTAAAGAGGGGGCAGCAGATGGTATGAAGGTAGACATCCAAGGCAATGTTTACAGCACTGGACCAGGAGGAGTTTGGATTTTTGATCCCAGCGGCAACCTACTGGGCATTATTGAAGTGCCAGAAGCCCCCGCTAATTTAGCCTGGGGTGATAGTGACTACCAAACCCTTTACATTACAGCTAGAAACAGTCTTTATCGTATCCGTCTTAAGATTAAAGGGATGCCCTAGAAAGTTATAGCAATTATCCTGGATTAATCAGATAATTAGTAGGAGTATATAATTTATAATTCAGATTAATAATACTGAATTTGTAGGATGGGTATAGCGATAGCGAAACCCATCTATCTCTCCCTCCTATTCAGTTTTATCCTTCAACCTAACCTACAATAATGTGAATTCCATAACCATCATTATTGCAAACTATTATGGTCAATAGGGGATTTCGGTGAACGAACGAGTTTCCTAACTTTACCATCTTGTTTTGATGTCACATAGATTTCTCCTTCTTCGTCCACCCCGAATCGCACATCGGATCGTTTTTTTCCAATAATTTCTAGAAAAGAAGCGTCTTGCTCTCCGTCCAAGAGTCTGAGTTCTTTTATTTTTGCCTGTTTGCCATCGACAAGTTCATCTACAGGAACGTGGAAAAATCTGCCATCATGAGCGAAGTCAGCAAAAATGTATTGACCGATTAATTCAGGAATTGCTTTGCCCCGATAAACATAACCACCAGCGATCGCAATTCCATAGAAGCCTTTTATGTCGGGGGGGATGTCATGGTCATATTGGGCAACGGGATAAGTATAGCCATAGGAGCGATCATTTTTGGGTAATGCAAACAAAACATTTTCATTATTTTCCTCTATAACCCAAGTACCTTCCCGCTCGCCCCAACCATAGTTAGCTCCTTTGATACCAAGATTAACTTCTTCAATAAAAGCCTGACCAGTATCAGCAATCAACATTTTGCCTTCGCCACCAGTATCCCAGCTAAAACGATGGGGATTACGCAGTCCATAAGCCCAGATTTCACCCAAGGTCTTAGGATCGTCATCTGTAACAAAAGGATTATCACCAGGAATACCATATTTACCATTAACACTCTTATTCCCAAAGGGATCGATTCTGAGAATTTTGCCCAGGGGTGTTCCCAGATTCTGTCCATTATCCAAGGGATCGGTATCACTAACAGGATAGCCATCACTACCGCCATCAGCTACAGCAATGTAGAGCAAGCCATAATCATCATCCCCTGGTTTAGCATTGGGATTAAAGCCCAATTGTCCAACATTATGATCTGGGTAAGGCTCTTCAATGCGCAAAATCTCACGGGATATTCCGACAAAAGTATTGCTAGAAGGGTTTGTTGCCTTCCACTCGCGAATTACATCGTGGTGGGCACTTTCGATAATGTTCTTGTTACTGTTAATAATTGGTTTGGTAACCGGGAAGTCAGGAGTACCGCCAGTTTTAACTTCGCTAGTTACAGTATAAAAAATTCCATTGTTAGCAAATTCTGGATGAAAAGCAAAATAAGCGAAGCCCTGTTGAGGAGTTTCATAAGTAAAGTCTGCACAAATTAGTTTTTTCAGATTCATATAAACAGTAGCAGTGCCGTCAACAATGACATACAACTTGCCACGCATATCGTTAACAAATAATCTTTTGCTACCATCTCCTGCATGGGTAAGCAGGTTCAAGCGAGCAGCTTTCTTTCTTCCAGTTCCACTATTGGGAATTTTAACAACTTCTTCCAATCCCACAGAGAGTTCTGACTTTTTAATTGCCTCGGGAATGGGATCGGTTATCTGAGCAGAAGAAATGCTGGCAACAGCAAAGATGACCAAGAAGAGCGACAAGATAAAACAGAGAAGGCGAAATGTCTTCATACATAATATGAATGCTGCTAAGTTAAGGGCGCGGACGCTAAAAATCTGAAAAATCCAAAAATCCGAAACCCCTGAGGTTGGAGTCATGGTGGCGTAATTTGGTTTTTTGTATGTTACAGCTCAAGGCACTGGTTCCGCAATTCTTTCCCACAAGAGCAAGATCAATCTTATACTTCTGTTATAAATTGTTACTATAGTAATTTATCCCTATTAACTAAGTCTTAGCATCTAAGACCTAGACACTTGTTGGTGCATTCTACAGAGTAACTCTAATGGAAGATTTAACAACTATCAGCAAACCCAAGCATATCGTTTTAACCTCCCATCCCAGCTCTTCTAGATTGAATTCTCCGGCAATTAACTGGGGAGAAAGTGACCCCCTCAAACGAGGACCCATTGTCGGTACCTTAGTTAACTCAGCTCATCGCAATGTTATTGGTACTCACTCAGGTTCCTATTCAGTGTATCGAGCCTTAGCTGTAGCCAGTGGCACACTCCAGCCCAATCACCGCCCGGATCTCACCAACACTGCTCCCATCGTTCCCATTGGTCCTCATCCCAGTTGGACTGACCCTAATTTGATTGTTTCTCTCGACCCCTTTGGGGCGATGGTAGGTGAAGTTTATAGCGATTTATATCAGCAGGGATACGACATTAGACCCACGATTGCCATCACCAAAGCTCATATCAATATGCCAGAACTACAGGATGCTGTAGAGAAAAAACGTTTAGCAATTGATGGCAAAATTATTAAAAACGATGGTAGTTTAGTAGTAACTAAAGTAGCAATTGACCCGGTTTGGTATCTACCGGGAATTGCCCAACGATTGGACATTCAGGAAAGTTACCTGCGCCGTGCTCTATTCCAGCAAACCGGTGGCATGTTCCCGGAACTGATCACTCGCCCCGATTTAAAGGTATTCTTACCCCCCATTGGTGGCATCACTGTCTATTTAATTGGTGATGTGGCAGCCATTACTGAACCCAATCGACTGCTGGCTGTACGAGTTCATGATGAATGTAATGGTTCCGATGTTTTCGGTTCCGACATCTGCACCTGTCGTCCCTATCTAGTCCATGGTCTAGAAGTCTGTGTCCAGACAGCCCAAGCTGGAGGTGCAGGTGTCATTGTTTATTTCCGTAAAGAAGGTCGCGCCTTAGGTGAAGTAACTAAGTTTCTAGTGTATAATGCCCGAAAACGTCAGGAAGGAGGTGATAGCGCTAATGCCTACTTCAACCGTACAGAGTGTGTGGCTGGGGTTCAAGATATCCGCTTCCAAGAACTAATGCCTGATGTGCTCCATTGGCTGGGAATTAAACGAATTGACCGTTTTGTCTCCATGAGCGATATGAAATATAACGCTATCGTTCAATCCGGTATTGAGATTATTCAGCGCATTCCCATTCCAGAACACTTGATTCCCGCTGATGCCCAAGTAGAAATCGCTGCCAAAAAAGCTGCTGGTTATTACACTGAAAATACAACTGAACTAGATGCGATCGCATTGGCTGAAATTCAAGGGCGTGGTTTAGGCGATTAGTCAAGAGTCCTTAGTCACTCCCGAATTGCTTATTCTCTATGCCTTCCTATATTCCCTGTTGCCTATGTCACCTGTGGATAATGCACAACAGCAGTTAATCGCTTACTTAAGAACCCCATGGGCAATTCGGGATAGATGCGATCGCATTTTCACCTTAGCTACTGCTGACCAGTTGCAGTACTTTCGCTGCAATTTAACCAAGCTAGAGCAAGTAGCTAACTATGTCATCGAGGTCATGCAGCAGCACTACCCCGATTTCCAGATTCCATTTCATAGTCGCTGGCGGCATTTTGAGGTAGGAAATGTCCCTCGTCTTCAGGAACTAAACCAGAAATTGGCAGGATTCACTCCACTCCAAAAAGCCCAAACCAAATTCGACTTAGTCATCATTAGCGTCCTGCTCGATGCTGGGGCTGGCAGCAATTGGCAGTATCATGAACCAGAAACCGGACTAGTGTTTTGCCGTTCCGAAGGATTAGCCGTTGCTAGTTTCCGCATGTTCTGTCAGGGAGCTTTCTCCAGCGACCCAGACCTACCTTGGCAAGTCGATGCCAAAGGACTTCAATCCTTGATTGCCCATGACTTAGCCCAGGGATTCCAGGTCAGTCAAACCAATCCACTCATAGGTATAGAGGGTAGGCTAGCTTTACTACAGCGCTTAGGTAAAGCAATGGTTTCATTACCACAGATGTTTGGAAAAGTCAATCCTCGTCCTGGCAACTTAGTAAATTACTTGGTAAATTACCAATTGCTAGATAAGTTGCAGGTTACCAAGGGATTGCACGATAGCAACTTGAACCTTGAAAGTTGCCAACACAACCAAAGCTTGGTCAAGCCACTTACAGATTCACCACCGGCCCAGGAGCAACCTGCAACTTGTCAACCAGCTAACCTACAACCTGCCAACCTTCTAAGTGCCACTAACCTATTCAGCACCGTCCTGGAGGGATTAGGGGATATTTGGCCAAAACGAGAATCAATAGCGGGGGTCAATTTAGGGGATGTGTGGCAACATTATGCTCTCAAAGGGGATAACTACGGTTCCGAGTATGTACCATTTCACAAACTCTCCCAGTGGTTAACTTACTCTCTATTAGAGCCATTGCAGGAACTGGGTTTAGAGATTACTGAACTTGATCAGTTGACCGGCTTAGCAGAATATCGCAATGGGGGCTTATGTTTAGATCTAGGATTACTAGAGGTCAAGGATAGCGCTATTTTACAACAGTCTCACTTACCCAGCTCCGAAGTGATTATTGAGTGGCGAGCACTCACCGTTAGTTTGCTAGATCAAATAGCAGCAACTATTCGTCAACAATTGAACCTGAGTGCTACTGAATTGCCACTAGTAAAAGTCTTACAAGGAGGAACTTGGACAGCAGGACGTAGAATTGCTACTCAATTGAGACCAGGAGGCTCTTCCCCGATTCAGATAGAAAGTGATGGCACAGTCTTTTGACAAAATTTGACTTGCTCAATTGGGTACTCAAGCCTAGTTGGGTGATCGAGTTGGGTCAGTTACCCATTACCCATTACCCATTACCCATTACCCATTACCCATTACCCATTACCCATTACCCTCAATAGCCTTTTTTCGTTCTTCGAGGATACTGCGAATGGAAGCTGTATCCAGAATTCCCACCAGTACACCCTTGTCACCAACAATCGGTAGCTGATCTAGCTGCTCTTTGTCCATAATTTTGACAACCTCTAACAGAGAATGGTCCGATTGAACAGTTTTCAAAGTCTTAACAGGCTTCATCAGTGCTCTTACTGGAGTCACCGGCCAATTAGAGGTAGGAACAGTTTTGAGATCATCCACTACTACAACTCCTAGCAATTGGCCCGCTTCATCAGTTACTAGAAACTTGCGCCACTGATTTTTACCAATAATGTACTCGTTGGCAAACTCCCTTAGAGACAAATCAGCGAATACAATTGGGCTGTTGGGAATGACCGCATCTTCTGCTGTCAAGCCCTCTAACTGGTCTTGAACCATAGCAGATTGGGCCGACATGCCAGCATTTTGGAGCAAGAACAAACCAATTAAGGCAAACCAGATGCCATTAAAGCTACCATACAGTAGGATTGGAAGCACTCCATAAATAATTCCTCCCCAACCAAAGAACTGACCAACACGGCTAGCAAATAACACACCTTTGTGTGGGTTGTCCGTAACTTGCCAAACCAGTGCCTTCAGGATGTTACCCCCATCTAGTGGTAAGCCAGGAATTAAGTTAAACAATGCTAAAGCCAAGTTGATGGAGGCGAGGAGTCCAACAATTGATGCCAATGAACTAGCTAGATTAGCATTAGCCTGAACGGCAGTTAGTAGAGCAAATAGTAGCAAACTAACAGCTGGACCAGCAATCGCAACTAAGAACGCCTCTAGTGGACTTTTTGATTCTTTCTCCAGGCTAGCTAGACCACCAAATAGGAAGAGAGTGATAGATTTAACCTCAATTCCCTGCTGGATCGCTACAAAGCTGTGTCCTAGTTCATGAGCTAAGACAGAGGCAAATAACAAAAGTGCCGTAACAAATCCTAAAAACCATGGCAAAACACCGCTCAATCCTGAAAAATTTGCTAAGTCACCTCCGAAATCAAAGGTAACTAAAGCTAAGATTAGAAACCAGCTTGGATTCACATAAAAGGGAATGCCAAATAAATTCCCAACACGAATACTGCCGTTCATGCAGACTACCTCAAACTCTCCTAAGACGTTTTTTTATACCAAGTTGGCTTATAAGGTAGTAGATAGGTTATGGTTCATGGTTAACAGTTCATGATTCATAGTTCATGAAAAATAAACTATGATACCATTGCCAGTTATCCTTGGCAGTAAAGGGTTTATCGCTTTTGCCAATCAACAATCAACCAAGAGCAATGAACAATTAACCTACCTTCAAGCAACTCGATAGTAGTTTCGTCTTTCATGGTTCTATCGTAACGAAATGTAAAAGATTTGCCGATTGCTAAAATGCCGTAAAATCCGTCCACGCTTAGTGCGGTTTTAGGAATGCAGGTGGTTTGACCCCTCTCTGTTTCCATCGGCATAATAAAATTAAGCACCGCTCAAGGGTGTTTAGAGCAACATCTTCTTTAAGCACTACCCCCCTTCCCTACTAGTTAAACTGACTAAACGATGTCCGTCTTTGAAACCAAAATCACCCACTCTTACAACCAACAAGATATCCAGCAAATCCTCAATCTAGCCCTGGCACGTCAGGAAATGGTTGAAGAATTTTCCCGTGAACAGTTGGTGGAAATTGCTTCTGAATTAGGGATTTCAATCCACACTCTCTTGGAAGCCGAACGAGAATGGCTAGCCCAGCAACAAGAAGAGCAAAAACGTCATGAATTCAATAGCTACCGACGTAGCCAATTTAAAAAAAGTTTTGGAAAGTTTCTAATCGTTAATAGTTTTTTGTTGGCGATTAATCTAATTAACGTTGGTTACCTGTCTTGGTCTTTATATATTTTATTGTTCTGGGGTTTGTGGATAGCACTCAGAGCATGGAATACTTATCAAATACAGGGCGATGACTACGAAAGAGCTTTCCAAAAATGGAAACTTCAAAACCAGGTAAAACAGATCGCCCAATCAACGTATACTAGTCTCAAAAACTGGATTCAAGACCAAGGACTAATGACTAAGGAGTAACATAAATAATTTGAGCTAAATCGCTGATTAACAATGTTTCTTCCTGAATATCTCCTAAAGCATGAGCCACTGCGATCGCTTTTTCATAAAAAGCCCGAGCTTCTAACCAATTACCAGTGTCTTGGTATAACTGGGCAAACAACTTTAGAGCAACAAGCTCTTCACGGCGATTGTTTTGTTCTTGTGCCAAAGCCAGATATTCCTTTAGTGCTTTCACCGCTTGCCGATTCTTACCTGTAGCAATATGGGTTAACGCTATACCCTTAATAGCACGAATCTGATTGAAAACATTGTCAACTTTTTCAGCCAGTATCTGGGCAATGCGGTAAGAATACAAAGCATCTTTTTCCTGTCTAGCGGCGAGATAGGCATCTCCCAAATTATTCCGGATATTCGTCTCACCTAACTTATCCCGAGAGCGACGCCGTAAAACTAGAGCAGCTTCATACCACTTAATCGCCTCGGGATAGTTTCCCCCTTGAGCTGCCACTAAGCCTAGATTATTCAGACTCAACCCTTCACCGTCATCATCCTTAATCGTACGGGAAATGGTCAGTGCTTCCGTAAAAGCTTCCTGGGCCGCTTTGAGGTTTCTCGTTTGCAGTAATAATATTCCAATATTATTTATACTATAAATCTGTGGCTGAAAACTTTGTTGAGAACGAGCAGCACCCAAGCCTCGGCGCAAGGCTCGCTCTGCATCTTGATAGCGTCCCAACTTAGCGTAAGTCTGACCTAGGGAATTGTAAGTCTTACCCAATCCCTCAAAGTCACCAATTTGCTGATAAATTTCTCCCGCTTGGGACAAATACGCGATCGCATCGTTCAAGTTACCACTCTGTTTTGCCAGCTCTGACTGTTCCAGGAAAAAATCTGCCCGATTTCTTGCTTTGCGGTCACGAAGATTGTCTAAAGGGATTGCCAGTTGTTGGTCAATGCTCCGAGTCTGACCCCAAGCCATCGGGCATGGCAACATTACCAAGGGGGTAAAGGCTAGCGCTATGATTCCGGAAAGACTAGTCACCAACCTGCTACGATTCGCCATACCAAAAGACTCCGTTTGATCAACGTTTCTGCTATTATCGAAGTTATGATCAAAGTACCCCAATCAAGGGTGCAAACTAACCGCCCCTTATTCGCTCAAAACCGGTACTGCAAAGAGATCAGACTCTTCTCGATTCTTAGCTTCGACCCCCAGATAGACCACCCGAATATCCTCGGGTAAAGCAGCTTCCAACAGTTCATAGCCTTCTTGAAGTTCTTTTCTCACCTGAGCTGGAGTAATCATTTCTCCCTCCGCTTGCAGATAAGCCGCAATTCGCGTTTCACTCCAGTGAAAGGTCTGAGCCATGATTACCATCAACCGCACCGCTGGTGGTAGCTGTTCCAATGCCATTTCCAGATAACACCACAAGGGTGGTGGTGCTACGTTGAGGTTATAGTGAATAGACTCCACTGGTGGCAAGTCTGCCTGGTTAATACAAACCGCCGTTAGGTTTATAATCTGGTTTTGGAAGGAGGTTGACTCTAGTCCATAATCCTCCCGCAAATCCATGCCACCCAGTTCGTGATAGATGTGACGCCAAGTCAGAGCAAATAGATATTCCGCCTGTACAGGCGATCGCGCTGAGTGGCGCACTAATGTATAGACAATAGGACTGTAGCGACAGAAAATTGCTGTAAAGTACTTCCCTTCAGACCGATGACGCTGAAACAAAGTCAGCAATTCCTGATCACTATGATGAAACAGTGATTTAATAAGTGGATGCTTAGATTCAGGAAAATTGGGAATTTGCACAATCTTTCAATAAAAGCTGTAATTAGGAGAATTAGACTAGATGCATCCTGATCTCACCACAACCCCCTCATCTTGAGAAAGGGGAAATGCCGATGGTTAACTGGCATTGGAGTAGATCAATGTCGGGACCTAATATCCTAGGTCTGCACTAGACCTCAAGATGAAGGAGATGGATGACGATACCAAGTCTACAACCTTTGGTGCTCCGATGCTCCTTCAGTTGAAGCTAAAATCGAGAAAAAGCGTTCGCGTAGCGTGGCCCAAAGGCCATCGCCAAGGTGCGCGCCTCCTAGGGCGCGAGGGATTGCTCGCGCCCTAGGGTCGCACCTCAATGTCTGATGGTAATAATATTACCTACGATTGGACAAAAAGTTCATAAGGACCTTTAAACTAATTTATCCAGTTGCTAACTCTGTTTAAGTTTATGATTCTATCAGTTGATATTATTTCCTGGCTAACTTCACCCCTGCCTCTTGGCGCATTTTTACCCTCTTTGCCTTTAGATAGCCTGTTTTCCACTCAAGGCATCATGGTAATGCTCCTAGCCGCCTATGCCTTTGCCATGTGGATGTTTTTGACCAGCGCTCCAAAAGTTCACACCATCATGGTGTCTGATTTGGCAATAGCGCGACAGTTTTATGAAGGCTTGCTAGAGTTATCCGCAGCAGAAGTCCCCCTACATTACTACTATAATTACGAGCAGACCATGGGCAGTACCAGCATTGATCCCCTATATATGTCAACCAATCTGGGCACCACCCAAGCTACCCAGTTCAGTGGTACTGATGGGCTATGGTATCAGTTAAAGAAGAATACCCAGCTCCATGTGATTTCCGGAGCTAGCTTGGGCAATAAAAACCAACAACGTCACGTGTGCTTTGACCATGAGTGCTTGGATCAAGTTTTGATGCTGGTGCAGATGAGACGGCTGAAATACAAAGTGCGCACCCTCAAGCCCCTTAACTTTTTGGTCAAGGATGTGGACGATCGTGTAATTGAACTGGCAGAAGTTTCTAATTAGCGGTTAAATCAATAATGGTGAGTTAATCAGGGATTAGGCGGGTAACAATTGCGCGTAGCGCACCAGCCTAAGGTTTTACGCCTAATCACATTTACCATGTTTAAAGTCATTATCGCAGTACTTATCGTTCTGTTCGGTTCAGCCATCTGTGCTATGGCAGAAACCGCTTTGTTTTCAGTGCCTACTGTTAAAGTCCGACAATTAGCGCAGTCAAACAAGCCTGCAGTGTTAGCACTACTGGCGATTCGCAAAAACATGAATCGGCCCATAGCTACCATTGTTATTCTCAACAACACCTTCAACATTGTTGGCAGCATCGTAATTGGTTCCCTTGCTGCTAGGGTCTTAGGAGAGGCTTGGTTGGGGGTTTTTTCAGGTCTATTTACCTTTCTCATTATTGTATTTGGGGAAATTGTCCCGAAAACCCTTGGTCAGATCTACGCCCAAAACATCGCCCTACTCGTGGCTCTACCAGTTCGGTTCTTAACCGTTGTGTTTACGCCTCTGGTGTGGTTGATGGAAAAAATTACTGCTCCGTTTACTAAAGGTCAAAAACTTCCTACCACCAATGAGGCGGAAATCCGGTTTTTAGCCAAGGTTGGGTATCAAGAAGGGGTCATTGAAGATGATGAAGCAGAAATGATCCAACGAGTATTTCAGTTAAATGATTTGACTGCATCTGATTTAATGACTCCACGAATCCTAACTACCTATTTACATGGTAATACCACTTTGGCTGACGCTAAACCAAGCATTATTGCTTCGCCTCACACCCGGATGCCTGTGGTTGAAGACTCTATTGATAAAGTTATTGGAATTGCTCTCAAAGATGAGTTACTCACAGCAATTATTGAAGACAAACATAACCAACCCCTTGCTTCTCTGATTCGTCAAGTCCGCTTTGTACCTGAAACTGTTCGGGCTGATAAGCTACTGAAAACCTTTCAGCAAACCCGTGAACATCTGATGGTTGTACTGGATGAATATGGGGGTGTTTCTGGTGTAGTCACCCTGGAAGATGTACTGGAAGTGCTAACCGGTGAAATTGTTGATGAGACTGATCGAAACATTGATCTACAAGCAATTGCTCGTAAACGGCGAGAAAAAATGTTGCAATCTTATGGGCTTGATCAGGATTAGTTTTCGATAAAATAATAAATAGAGGCTTTTTCTTTGAGATGTAAACATAGAATTGACAAAAAAAGCGATGCATCGCTGCTATCCTTTCCCTGTTACCTGTTACCTGTTACCTGTTACCTGTTACCTGTTACCTGTTCCCTTTACATAAAGCTATATAAATAAAAAAAATGAGCTAGGTTTTGTGACATATTTTATAAGCTTGTTCTTCTGACTCTTCAAGAGTTTTAAATTGTGAGTATAGCTTTTCAATGGTTTCTTGATCGGTACTTTCTACGGTCACATTAAACACTATACTATTGAATTGATTTTGGGCTGTTTTGACAACTTCTTCAGCTTTCCTACAAGATGGATTTCTGAGTATTTGATCAAGTTGAGGAAAACACCCACTTAAGCAAAACGTTAGTATAAAGATTATTATTCTCTTAGCTTGGGCAATAGTAGCAAATTTCATCAGACAAGGGTGTAACTTAAGTTAATTCTAATACCCACTACTTAAGGTAATCTAGAGTTTCAGGAAATTTAATCCAAACCTCTCAACGATTCCACAACCCAAGTACCTAGGATTTGAAGTCTTTTCTAGAGCATCACTTCAGTCAACAGACTCTCCTGCTGGTTACTACTATAGAGATCCACTATAGAGATCCACGGTTGTGTACCTCTACTAACTGATAACTATTGACCTCAGTTTTTGGTTATCTTACCACTGGCACAAGCTTGAGATTATCTCTGCCACCCACGCGATCGCTTCTGTCAATTTGCTCTCAATGCTCTTGACAAATTCCACATCACCTTGAATGCTCACCAATCTGGATTTCTGTCCTATAGGATAGGCTTTAAGACCCCCTTTTTGGGCTTATACGGTGGAATTGAGCCAAAAATCAGCCAAAAAGGCAAGATACTGTATATGGGACAGGTAATATAGTACAGGTATTTAGCCCATTGGTATCAGCCATTTGGCTGATTTTTGCTATGAGGGGTCACACCCCTCATCATTTGTGATAAATTTTAATTAGTAGATGCACCCTGATGATCGAGAGAGTCAAAAACGTGGCTCTCTTTTTTTTTGGGCATAGGGATTGCCTGATAGAGGTAGCGTTTTCCCCAATCACTTGCCCCAAGCCAGCTGATCAAGCTGATCAAATAGACATCTTTAAAAGTATTTTTTAAAGTATTGCGAAATATATTTACCTGACAGGACAACTCTTGAACTATAGCGCTATATATTAAAGGATTGCGCTAATCTAATCGAAAACTTAACTAGAGGAATTTCCAGTAACCAACAACCACCAGGCTGAACCATTCCGTTCAGTATCAGTACCCCGAAAGCGAGTAATAACCAATAGCATTCCCCAGAGTGCGTTCGCGTAGCGGCTCTTCCAGAGCATCGCGTAGCGGCTCCAAACGCGCCCCGCGTGGCCCAAACGCGCCCCGCGTGGCCAATAGGCCAAGGCCAAGGAGCATCGCATTCTGGGGAATATCAAAACTACCTAATTCTATTCAGACCAATGTGATCATGTGTTCCCAACACCTGTTAAGGCAATATAGTGAGAAATATAATTCCACAAATTTATCTAAAATTCCAGCACTATAGTCATACCTAATCATCTATACCCTTGAACAAACAGGCAAAACCATCCCCTCCCGAGCCAGTAAGTGATTAGGATAGAAAGACTGGAGTTGCTTTTGTAGTCTGTCGAGATAATCATCATTATAGTCAGGATGATAACGAGACATAACTATGCGCTTAACACCTGCCACCTTTGCCGTTACTATCCCAGTTTGCCAACGGTCATCTTGCCAAATCAAAGGTGAATCATTAAGCAGATTATCTTCTTTGAGGGGAAAGGGAGTATTCAAAATTAGCAAATCTGCCTGACGGGATAGGTATCGTAAATTTTCATCAATACCACCCCAACCATGGGAGTGAGTAGTGGCGTACACAACAGCATATCCTTGCCAGTTGACCCGATAACCCATTGCTTGATGTGAGTCATTAAGAAGCACAGCCTCCACTGTTACATCATCTAGGGTGACTGTATGACCTGACCTGAGCCCATGAAATTTCAGATCTGACTGCATGACCTGAAGGGGCACTGGAAAATTTGGAGGAATCATTTGCTGACCTAGACACTGTTCGATGGACGCCCCATCAGGTGCTGCTGCTCCATAGAGATGAAAACAGTTACCAGGAATAAACCCAGGAGTAAAAAAGGGAAACCCTTGAATGCTGTCCCAATGGCTATGGGAAAAAAAAATGTGAGCTTCTATGGGCATTTCCTTAAGCCAATGATTTCCCAGCACCCGCAAACCACTGCCACCGTCAAAGATTAAGCGTTTTCTACCAACACGCATTTCTACACAAGATGTATTGCCACCATAGCGAATGGTATCTGTCCCAGGAGCAGAAATTTGACCCCTAACGCCCCAAAATCGGACGCTCAGATCCCCTCCAGTACCATTGTTTAGGTTGGGCTTAGCCTTATATTGGCCTAGTTTGGGTGCTACTAGATTTTGCATGTTGAATCTATGAATTAAGTGAACCTAAGTTAGGAATTATTCCCATTGGTAGATTCCCACTAGAGGATACTCAGGTACTATTAAGTAACCATCTGTGGTTAACCACTAATTTCTGTTAAAGCGGGCCGATTGCATACATCAAATTGCATACATCAAATTGCATACACCAAATTGCATACATTAAGAGTAATTAGATGGGGGAAAGCAAGCACAACAGCCCCAGTAATTTAGTCATATCTCTAATCTCGAACCGTTCAGCCCCCCGAAACAAGTTAAGATACAGTTATGCTTTATCTTAACTGTATCTTAAGTGTTGGTTAATTTTAACGGATTTAGGAACAAACAGTTTGTGACCTATGTCACACATGCATCAAATTAATTCAATCAATCAATCAGAATGGGAACTGGGTATTGCATCGTTTATCCCTTGATCGGTCAGCTTTAATCTATCGGAAGTCAGCCCATTTGCTGATAGCTTAACCTCGACAGCTAAACCAAAAGATCAGTTTATGCCCATCTCAAGTATAACTGCTCACCCCATCCCATTCTCACCCGATTATCTTCTCACCTAAAAAGTATCGGTAATATCTTTGAGCTTCTGTTGGTATCACTCCCTGACCCTAGTCTAGTAGGGTTGGGGGATTTTTTTATGCTTGCCCTTAAAACAGAGAATGGCTAATCGCCTTGCTAGCTTTCTAGCATCAACCATTAGCCTAAGAAAAGAAACTCTAGTGGAACTCATCTCACCGATGAGTCCCTACTTGATCAGTCCCTACTGCTTATACTTTTTGATCGACTCTTCCACCAAAGGCATTACCTGATCAAGATCTTTCCATCCTAAAATTTCAGTGACTTTATTTTCCAAATTTTTGTATGTCCTGAAAAATTCAGCAATCTCATCCAACCGATGGGGCGCTATATCTTGGAGATTTTTTACCTCAGCGTAGCGAGGATCCTTGTCAGGAACACACAGAATTTTTTCATCCCGATCACCTCCATCGATCATTTCCAGCATCCCGATTGGTCTAGCGGTAATCACACAACCAGGGAACGTAGGTTGATCCATTATCACCATACCATCAAGAGGATCACCATCATCTGCTAGAGTGTTAGGCACAAAACCGTAGTCATAGGGGTAGTGTACCGATGCATAAAGTACCCGGTCAAGGGCAAAGGCTTCTAGATCCTTGTCAAACTCATACTTATTTTTACTACCTGCGGGAATTTCAATTAAAACGTTGATCAGACCTGGTTTAGGTTGAGCAGGAATCTTTGATAAATCCATGAACTATATGTTTCAAAAAAACAGCAGATGTGGGTTATCTCATCTTTAGTGCTTAAGACATCTTAATAGCTGCTTTAATACTTACCTAAATAAATCCCATAGTTCAGGATTTTTTAGGTAGGTAGAATAGCCAACCGATCAGATTATCCTGAGCAGGGTGCCGTTCAATGCCAGTTATATTGAACTTTTACTAGCCCCGTGGAACATTGTCACATCTCACAGCAACTTTTAAAAGCGCCATTCGACCTATAGTGTGTAATGTGTGAGTGTGTAATGTCTGAGTGATTGAGGAGTGAAGTCCTATGGGAGAGCTTCAGCAGAGGATTGGTATAACACCATTACAGTCGGAATCTGTTACACAAATCCTAGGGGATGATACTGACTGCCTAACTGACCCGTTCTATCCTGGATTACGCCAACGAGCCTGGGCCGAAATTGATCAAGTTGCTCTTTATCAAAATTTACGGCAAATACAGCAGCTTTTGCGCCATCCTACCCAACTAATGGCAGTGGTGAAAGCGGATGCCTATGGCCATGGTGCTCTAACCGTTGCCCGCACAGCGATAGAGGCTGGTGCTGGGGGGCTATGTGTTGCTACTGTCTCAGAGGGGATTCAACTCAGGCAAGGGGGAATTAAGGCCACTATACTCTTGTTGGGAGCGACTAATACCCCAGAACAAGTCAAAGCGATCGCTCACTGGCAATTGGAACCAACTCTTTGTAATCCTCAACAAGCTTTAGTGTTTTCGGAAACCTTGAGTGGTCTAAACCAAACCCTGCCAGTGCATCTGAAACTAGATACAGGGATGTCTCGCTTGGGAATGCCTTGGCAAGATGCCATCGAGTTTGTACGCTTAGTCCAACAATTACCTAACTTAGAAATAGCTAGTGTCTATTCCCATCTAGCCACTGCTGATAGTCCTGACCCCACAGTGATGAGACAGCAGCATGAAAGGTTTAAAAACGCGATCGCACAATTGCAGGCTGGTGGCATAACTCCACCCCGATTGCACTTGGCCAATTCCGCTGCCACCTTAACCGACTCAGCATTGCACTACGATTGGGTGCGTGTAGGATTAGCCCTCTATGGTCTCTACCCAGCAGAGCATCTTCAAAATGTTATTCACCTCAAGCCAGTGATGCAGGTAAAAGCCCGGATCACCCAAATTAAAACTATTCCCCCTGGAACTGGTATCAGCTATGGGCATCAATTCATTTCAAATCGACAGATGCGTCTAGCCGTAGTGGGTATTGGCTATGCTGACGGTGTTCCCCGAAATCTCTCCAATCGCATCAATGTAATCATCCGAGGGCAGCAAGTTCCTCAGATTGGCGCAATTACAATGGATCAGCTCATGCTTGATATTAGTGATATTCCTAATATACAAGTTGGGGAAATAGTTACCTTAATTGGACAGGATGGGGAAGAGCAAATCTCAGCAGATGACTGGGCTATGGCTTTAGGCACCATTTCCTGGGAAATTATTTGTGGTTTTAAGCACCGACTACCCCGTGTAGTAGTAGGGTAACCCGTCAGCGGTCAGCGGTCAGCGGTCAGCGGTCAGCGGTCAGCGGTCAGCGGTCAGCGGTCAGCGGTCAGCGGTCAGCGGTCAGCCGTTGGCCACGCTAAGGGAACAGCCGTGAGCTAAAGCTCACGCTGCTTGAGGTGCTTATTTTATTCAAAAGCACCTCAAGTACCCTGGCCTAGGGCCAATGGCTGATCGCTGTTCGCTGTAGCATCTCAAGTAGCGCTAATCGCGCTATAGCTGATAGCTGATAGCTGATAGCTGATAGCTGATAGCTTACCAATTAACAATTTTAATGTTATTAAAATAAAATTTATCCATGGCATCCCTTTGCCATTAGGGAGTCAGAATGTGTTACCCTAAAAGGGTTTTATAAACATCGCACATCCAGGGTTTCGGGTGTTTCTAAAGGGAAATCCACCTGGATGGAGGTTAAACCCGAATTAGGAGTTAAAAAATTATGCCTGTAGTTTCTTTAGCTGAAATGCTAGAGTCAGGGGTTCACTTTGGTCACCAGACTCGCCGATGGAACCCAAAGATGGATCCTTACATTTACACTGCTCGTAATGGTGTCCACATCATTGACTTGGTACAGACAGCTCAGCTGATGGAGGACGCTTATCACTATATCCGCACCTCATCAGAGCAGGGCAAAAGATTTCTGTTTGTGGGTACTAAGCGACAAGCTGCTGGAATTATTGCCCAAGAGGCAAGCCGTTGTGGTGCCTACTATGTCAACCAACGTTGGCTAGGTGGTATGCTCACCAACTGGGAAACAATTAAGACCAGGGTGGAGCGACTCAAAGATTTAGAGCGTCGGGAGACCAGTGGTGCCCTTGACTTACTGCCAAAAAAAGAAGGCTCAATGCTGCGTCGGGAACTAGGCAAGCTTCAGAAATATCTAGGTGGCATCAAAATGATGCGTAAGGTTCCCGACATAGTCATAATCATAGACCAAAAGCGTGAGTACAACGCTATTTTGGAATGTGAAAAGCTAAGTCTACCGATAGTATCACTATTAGATACAAACTGCGACCCTGATTTAGCCGATATTCCGATTCCAGCTAATGACGATGCGATCCGGTCGATTAAGCTAATCATAGGTAAACTGGCTGATGCCATTTACGAAGGCCGTCATGGTGAGCTAGATACGGCAGAGGAATACGAATACGAAGAATTTGAAGAGGGATTAGAGGAGTTCCCAGACGAGGAGGAAATTCAAGAGACTGAACAAAGTGAGCAAATTGAATCCGTAGATCAAGGAGATAACCAGGAGACTGAGGCAGAATAGTTAGTTATCTTCGAACTTGAAGCCCCACCCTGAATTTATCCTTTGATAAAAATCAACTAGTTTTCAGAGTGGGCTGGTAAGCCCATACTGACGGATCGAGTAGTGTGGGAAGATATCACGGTGTAATCAGTTTCACTAACAGTAGGAACAAAAACAACATGGCAATTTCAGCACAACTTGTCAAAGAGCTACGGGAAAAAACCGGCGCTGGCATGATGGATTGCAAAAAAGCTCTCGTAGAAAGCGGCGGAGACACGGCCAAAGCTATAGAATGGCTGCGGAAAAAAGGCATTACCTCAGCTGAGAAAAAATCCGGTCGTGTGGCAGCAGAAGGAATTATCGGCAGCTACATCCACACTGGTGGTCGAGTCGGTGTACTCGTAGAAATTAACTGCGAGACCGATTTTGTTGCCCGGCGCGACGAGTTCCAAGCCCTAGTCAAGAACGTCGCCATGCAAGTAGCAGCTTGCCCTAACGTTGAATACGTGAAGGTCGATGACATCCCTCAAGAGATTGTTCAAAAAGAAAAAGACATTGAAATGGGTAGGGATGACCTAGGCAAAAAGCCAGAAAACATCAAAGAGAAAATTGTTCAGGGTAGGATTGACAAACGCCTTAAAGAACTCTCGTTGATGGATCAACCTTACATTCGTGATCAAAGCATTACAGTGGAAGAATTAGTCAAGCAATGTGTTGCCCAGTTGGGTGAAAACATCCAAGTGCGTCGCTTCACTCGCTATGTCTTGGGTGAAGGTATAGAAAAGGAAGAAAGCAACTTTGCTGAAGAAGTTGCTGCCCAGATGGGCTCTTAAACCAAAGCTTACCTTTGAGCTTCACCCAAGATATTGATCAACACGCTTCACTGATTTCGGAGATAGGGATGATCAGCTAGTTTAGCAGGAGCCTCACACCATAATCTTTGATTTGGTGTGAGATTAATGTGCGGTTCCACCTGGGGGTTCAATGCCCCCGTATGGAATCAATCACAACCCTTTCACAGGCAAGTCGTCAGATCGCCCTGATGGCTCCAAGGGCAGACTTGACCTAACCAGGTGTTCAAGGCATTGTAAAGTTGGGAGTTTTTTTCACAGCATTTCTAGAGTATGAGTGGTATCAACTCCATGTGAGCATTATTGGTCTACCCGTGACAACCAGCTCAACAAATCTTCCCAACTTTTTAACTCAAAAATAATATCTGTTAACCCTTCCAAATTTGACAAAGACAAACCTTGAACTAAGTTGTTTATTTCCTCGGTCATTTCTGGGAATCTTTTTTTCAGCAGACGCATGACCAAAATCTGTGCCTCAGTGATGCGACCTTCAGCATTCACTTCCTGATAAAATCTGGTCTGTTTCCATTCAGTAAGTCCAAACATCGCTTCTAATTCCCTCCAGGGACACTCAGGAAATTTATACACTAAGGCTTGTTCTATTAATTCTATCGCATTTCTTTGCTGGGCTACTGGTAGAGCCCTCGCACATCTTTCTAGTTGTCGTACTCTCTGTTGGACATTCGTCTCTGGTTCCACTACCAGCCGTACCAGTCCCAATCCGATTGAGTCTGAGGTGTCTGGAGTTTCATCGAGGTAAAGTGAGCGCAGATATCCTGTTTGGACTTCGGGATCATAACATCTGGGAATCCCTGTATCCAAGCTGCGCTTAGCCCAGAATACTACCGCCTGCCAACTATGCTGCCAGCGATTTTGTCCTAAGTAGACAAACACTTCTTGCATGAGGCGGTAGTACAAGTCCTCATCTTTCTGAAATTGGACTTCTACGAAATAAATAGGGTCACCGTCCCGTTTGGGGAGAAATACGCCGTCGGTGCGTTTGGCGAGTTCTTTGAGTTCGACGGCCTTAAAATTATAGTTTTGTGCTAGTTGAGAGTTTTCTTCCAGGAGTTCAAAGAAAGTACCAGGGAGGGTTTGGAACACTTTATAAAATAGGCTGTCAGTGCGCATTGGTTAGCATTGGAAGGAACTGGTATTTGGGTTATCTGGCCAATATTATATGCTAATGCTCCTGAAGCACCCCTGATGAGGTAGATCGAACTAACAGTTTGGCTGAATTATTAGCTTTAGATAATGCGGGAACGTTCTTAGCCTTAGAAAGGTATTTTGACGACACTGGCTTAAACCAAAACAAGCTCTATTTAGTATCGGCTCAAAATGCTACCGATGTCAGTAACTTGCCAAGCTTGAAAGGTCGAGATATTGTTGTAGCAGAAAAACAACTGCTGGTAGATTTTAATGATATTGGGACTAATCTCGATGATTTTGAAGGTTTAGCCTTAGGTCCAGTTTTACCCGATGGTCGTCAATCCTTAATTGTGGTTAGTGATAACGACTTTGACCCGGAAACTCCTGCTACTCAGCTCTTTGCTTTTGCGTTAGATATTGCTCCTGCCAGTGAGACTAAAGAACAAATTTTTGGTACGTTAGAAGCAGATGCTTTAGAACTAACTGGTAGCAATAACTTAGTTTTTGCTGGGGAAGGTAACGATATCATTGATGCTTCTTTGGCTGATGGAAATAATCGCATTTATGGCGATGGTGGCGATGATACCTTTATTTTAGGTAAAAGCGATGCTCCTTGGCCTTTGGGCCACGCGGGGCGCGTTTGGAGCCGCTGCGCGATTGGCCGTAGGCCACGCTAAAAGCGATTGACCGTAGGTCACGCTAAAAGCGAACGCGTTTTTGGTGCAGAAGGTGCAGATCGTTTCTTTGTGACCTCTGGTGGTAACAATACCATGACTGGGGGCGCAGGTGCAGACCAATTCTGGATTGCTTCTGCTGAAATTCCTGATAGCGCTAACATCATTACTGACTTTTTCAGTGGCGAAGATGTGATTGGTATTGCTGGTTTGGGTATTGGTTTTGATGATATCACCATTACCGATGGGGATTTGGGAGCAGTAATTTCTGCCAATGGCAGTGACTTAGCTATTGTTACTCATCTCTCCGCTGATGTTGTTGCTAATCAAGATTATTTCGTTTTTGTATAAATCCTAAATTTATCATATCTGGATAAGCCAAAGGTGGGGCAAGCCCCACCTTTGGCTTATATTTTATTGAAAATTCATATTATTTTAAGTTTTTTTATAAAATTCCTGAGGCGGTGACATGCAAGCTAAAATCCTTACTGGGTATTGCGTTCAGCCGATCTTTAACAAAAAGATACATGCTGTTTTGGCCTGACCTTGGACTTCGTTATAAGGGTTTGAGCTTGCCATTACATCATTCGTAGGGTCAATTTGCCAGTTTAT